>CAZYWR010000065.1:0-9871 GCA_964651185.1 uncultured Polyangiales bacterium | reverse complement strand
CGAGCTGTTCGAGCTGCTCGAGTCCGCTCTGGTCGATGTGGGCATCGACATCAAGTACGCGCGCGCCACGGCCGAGGAAGAAGAAGAAGAGGAAGAGAGCGAAGACGATGAGGTCGACGAGGACGTCGAGGAAGACGACATCGACGTGAGCGCACCCGACGACGACATCCTGTGATCGACGCGAGCAGTCGGCGCCGCTCCCGGCCGCTCCCGCAACGAGTCCTCTATTCGCTCTCGATCGTTTCCAGCTGAGAAAACGCGGCAAGTGCGGCATCGACCTGCGGGCCGTCGAGGTCGCGATGCGTGACGGCGCGTAGTCGCGTCGGTCCGACCGCGTTCACCAGCACGCCTCGTGCGCGCAAACGTTCGACGACGGGCGCCGCGCGGCCTTCAACGAGGTCGATCAGCACGATGTTCGTGTCCACGGGGTGGACGCGGAGCCCGCTCAGGCCAGCGAGGCCCGCCGCCAGCGCGCGCGCCAGCGCGTGATCGTGCGCGAGCTGCTCGCGCTGGTGCTGCACGGCATAGCGCGCCGCCGCGCAGAGCACGCCGACTTGGCGCATGCCGCCGCCGAGCATCTTGCGAAAGCGGCGCGCTTCGCGCATGGCCGCGGCCGAACCTGCCAGAGCAGAACCGACCGGCGCGCCGAGTCCCTTCGAGAAACACACGCTCACGGTGTCGCCGACCTGTGCCAGCTCAGCCAGCGAGAGGCCGGTCGCGATCGCAGCATTCCAGAGGCGTGCGCCGTCGAGGTGTACGGCGAGCCCGAGCTCGCGCGCACGGGCGCGGATGGCCACCGCGCGCGCGTGCGGCCACACCGCGCCGCCTGCGCGGTTGTGCGTATTTTCGATCACGACCAGGCGCGTACGCGGCAGCAGATCGTGTATCGGTTGTACGGCGCGCTCGAACTCTGCCACGTCGAACAGACCGCCTTGTCCGGCGATCTGAAACTGCACGCCCGCCCACGCCGCGCCTGCGCCCGATTCGAACGCCATGCAATGCGTGCCCTCTCCGACCACCACCGATTCACCTGGCCGGCAGTGCAGGAGTAGCGCGATCTGATTCGCCATCGTGCCGGTGGGCACGAACAGCGCTGCCTCTTTGCCCAAGAGCGCGGCGGTCAGCTCTTCGAGTTGACGCGCGCTCGGATCTTCCCCGTACACATCGTCGCCGACCTCCGCCTCGGCCATGGCGCGCCGCATCCCGGCGCTCGGCCTGGTCACTGTGTCGGAGCGGAGGTCGATCGTACGCACACGGCGCAGCATAGTACGAGCGTACGGCCACGGCAGGAGTGCCGCGGCGCTCGTGCGAGGTTGGGCGGGTAGGTTCTGCGCTCAGTTCGCCGGCGACTCCGCCGCGAAGAAAGCGGCGATCTCGTCGCGGCGGGCGCGCGTGTCTTCGTAACCGAGCTCGATCAAGCGCTCGATGTAAGCAGGCTCGAACGCGAGATAGCTGACCAGATCCCAGCCCGTCGCGCCGGTGGCGCCGATGCCGCGCAGCAGGTGGCGCAACGTCTTGGGGAAGAGCTGGTATTGCTCGATGGCCAAGCTCCCGAGGTCGCGCGACGGGCGCAGCACCAAGAGCGGTATGCGCCGGAGCGGATGCTTGAGCTGGCGATGCTGCTCGTCCGTCAAGAGCGAGAGCGTGGCGTTGATGCGCTCGGAGCGCTCGACATCGGAGTCGAGCGAATCCAAAAAGATCGCATTCAGGAGCACGCCGCTGATCTCGGAGATGCTCGGGTTCGGACGCGATACGGCCTGGTTGAGCGCGATCGTCTCCGCGGGCGTGCGCGCGTAGCGGATGCCGATCGCCAAGATGCGCTCGGCCCCGAGGTGAATGGCCGGGCTGAGCGGGGCCGAGAGCCGCACGCAGCCATCCCCGAACCAAGCGCCGTCGAGCTCGACCGGCGGAAAGAAGATCGGGATCGAACACGAGGCCAACACGTGCGAGATCGAAAGCGTCGCGCGCAGCCCGAGCCGGCTCGAACGCACCCACGGCGTGATGTCGGGCGTACCTTCGTAAAAAGTGATGGCGGTGCCCGAGTGATAGGCGGTCGACGTGACGGCGGCTCCGCGCAGACGGCCGCGCGCCACCTGCTCGTGCACGCGCTCGACGGCGAGGCTGCGCTGGAGGAGGCGCCGGAGCGGAGAGGTATCGAGCAACGCATTCACGTTGGGCGAGCCCAGAAGGCCGCCCCCGCTGAGCTGGCGGATCCAGGCTGCGCCGATCGAGAGCAAGCTGCCGAAGTCGGTCCGATAGACCTGGTCGGGCGAGAGCGATCGCCATGTATGGAGGAGATGCGCGACACCGGCGCGAAAGTCGTCCCCGTAGATCGCGATCGCCGTGCTGTTGATCGCACCCGCCGACGCCCCCGCAACGATCTGGAACGGGCTGTGTACACCGAGCAGCTCGGCCAGCGCGCGTAGCGCTCCGACTTGGTAGGCAGCCCGTGCACCTCCCCCGGTCAGGACCAGGCCCGTCAAAGGCCCATTGCTCTCCACCATCGCGACTGTATTCCGCCCGCGCGCGAGATCGCGCGCATCGACTTATCTTGCCATTGCCGTCGCAGCGCCCGCGCCGCGAAACCTCTCGCGCGCGTCTGGTTCGTGGGACCGCTCGCATGCTTGCGCCGATGTGGTGCAGAAGCGCACCCGAAATCTGTCGCGCCCAAAACTGCGCCCAACTGAGTCACACGCGGGAGCGCGACGCGCCGACGGAAGCGCCCGGATGACAACGACCGCGAGCGTTGATGCCACGGGGCTCGTAGAGAACCCAATCTGGCGGCCGCGCGCGCACATTCGGGGGTCGACGCGCGCAACCTTTGGACCGCTGCGCCCGATGATGTCTCCGCAACGGTCGCGGCCCTCGAGTCCGGAGCGAGCACTCGGCCTGCCGTGGCGTGCGAGGCCGAGACGGTCGAGAGCTGCGCACCGAACGATAGGGTGCGTTTGCGCCATTCATCGGAGGCCCTGTGGCTGGCGAGTTCTGTTACACGTGGGGACTCGAGCACGTGCTCGTGCACCCCTGGGCATGGCAGCGCTCCCACGAGACGCATCCCTGGCTGCGCGATAGCGAGGTGCTCGATCTCTGGCGCGCCAAGCGGGCGCTCGACGAGATCGCAAGCGAGGAGCGAGGCCGAGAGCTCTTGCGCGAGATCGCGGCAGAGGTGCTGCTCGGCTTCTACGTCCCCAGCGCTCGGCCGTGGCCAGGGAGCTACGAAGCGCAGATACAGGACGCACGGATGATCGAGCGGCTGAAGGAAGAGGCGCTCGGCACCATCTTCAGCAAGCCCGGCGAGCCCCCCCACTTCGCATGCTTCTATATCTGCAGTCGCAAGCTCGTGGCGCCGAAGCCCGAACCTTTTCCCGACCCGTGGCAGGACACACGTCAGGCGATCGAGCAGGCAAAGCAGGCGGTCCGCGGTTTCGTCGCGATCGAGGCCGCGAGCGAGGCCGGAGACCCGGTGTCCAGCCTGCGCTTCGAGGTCCTGCTCGCAGACGGCGAGGTGTTGACGCGCTCCACGGACGCACGCGGACAGCTGCGCCTCGAGCCGATCCCACAGGGTCGATGCACGATCCGCGTGCCGGGCTTCGATGGGAGCGCGTGGCATCCCGCCGAGGGCGCCCCCGCGTCGCAGATCGAGCGTGGTCACAAGCAGCTCCATATCGTGAAGCACGGCGAAAATCTGACGCGCATCGCCCAACGATATGGGTTCAAGGGCTGGAGGAAGCTCTGGGACGCGCCCGAGAACGAGAAGCTCCGCAAGAAACGCGGGTGCCCGAACGTGCTGCGCCCGGGCGACGAGGTCGTGATTCCAGCTCTCGCGATCTACGAAATCACGCGACCCTCCGATCAGACCTACCGCATCGTCGTCGCTGAGGCGAAGATCAGGGTGCGCGTTCGTTTGCAAGATCTTGCGCAGAAGCCTTTGACGCAGCTCGGCTACGACTACGGGTACACCCTCGACGTCGGAGGAAAACGCGAAGAACGCCACGGCTCGGCACCCACGGACGTAGATGGCTGGCTGGAGGAGCGGATCCCCGCGCGCGCAACGACGCTGCTCCTGCGCCTACGCAAGCCGAAGCTCGAGCTTGAGCTCCCGCTGAGCACGTTCGAACCGGCATACGATCCGGACACCAAAGAGGCGCTCCTCGCAGGAGTGCATACGCTCCTCTCGTTTCGCGGCTACGCGTCCGGCCCACGCGGGAACGGGCCCTCGCCGGAGAGACGGAGAGCACTGGCGACCTATCAGACCCTCGAGCTCGCCCGGAAAGACGCGAGCGGAGAGCCGGACGAAGAAACCTTGCAGTCGCTCGAGAGTCCGCTGAGCGAAGCCTGGCAAGAGCCGGCGGGCGAGGAGGAGCTGTCGCTCGTGGTCGCCACGTTGAGCCGCATCCGACTCGGTTGCCTGACGGGTCCGTACAACGCGTGGCGGTTCGAGCCGTTACCCGCGGGCGCGCATACGTTGTTGAAACGCATCTCGAGCGCAGAGCCCGCGCCGCTGATGGCGGCGCGCGTGGGCGAAGACGGTCTGCTGTATCAGCTCGATCCGCAAGACAAAGCCTCGCGTTCGAGCGACGTGCTGCTCTATCTGCGCGCCGCGGATCGATACCAGGTCTGGTGGACGCTCGACGAAGAGCGGTATGCCGAGGCGCTGGAGGATCCGCAGCCGTGGCTCGACGCGGGCTCGATCATCGAGGTGCAGCAGTACGCGCGGAACGACGACGCGCCCTTGCAAGGAGAGATCGAGGCGTTCGACCGCAGACATCCCGACACGTTCTACATGCGCACAGAAGTTCGGCACGTCATCAGCCACCACATCCTCCACCGCCACGCGTTCCATGAATCGCGCGAGGAGCCGATCTTCGACGTCACCCCGACCTGTGTACGCGCCCTATTCACCGCGGAGCTCATGCACTGGTACACGCTCGAGGCCCACGAGGCGTCCGCCAACGACCTGGCCACCTTTCAGCACGCGGCGGCGATGATCCAAGCCGCGGAGAAGGGCCTGCGGGATACGGCCCTCGAGCGGCGCGCGACCGAGTTGTTCCCTGGAGAGGAGGAGCGGCGCGCGTTCGACCTCTTTCGCGATTACGCCTGGCGTTGCGCGGCGACGGGGATGCCGAAGGAGCTGTTCGAGAACTCTATCGCCATGCACGAAGGGCCTTCCGATCTGCCGGAAGGCGGCGTCCCGAATGCGGCGGACGGGGGTGTGCCCGCAGCGCCGGATGGCGGCTGGCTCGACTGCGCAATTAGGATCCGAGACGCGAGCGCGGGCGAGAAGCACGGCCCGGCGCTGCCCCCCTATCTACAAGGCATCTCAGGGCCGAGCCGCGGCTTCGTGCGCGAAGGCGTGACGCTGACGATTGCGCAGCAGAAGCTGCTGCGCGACTACTACGAGAGTTATCTATTCGGCGCGCAGCTGCGCACGACCCAGTTCGACGGCGTGATCGGCTTCCAGGGTCAGCCGGAGGAGCACGACTATCACGCGCGCATGGACCGGCGCGTGGAAGATTGGAACCGCCAGGCGGGAGAGCTCGAGCGGAAGACGCGTGCACTCCTGGAGCGTCAAGCGCCGTCCGACTTGTTCCTGCTGACCGTGGCATCTTGCTATCCGCAAGATGCCGACCTCGTGGACCGTTACATCGAGGCGACGGCGGCGTGCGGCCTTCCGTGGTGGGAGTCGCTCAGCGTGGCGGAGCGAAAGGCCGCGCCCTCGATCGGGCCGGACGGCACCGCGAGCGATGGCAGCTGGCCGTTCTGGAAGACATTCAAAGCTCGCATCAAGCCGCTCGCTGAAACCCTGAAAGGCACTGGCAAGGTTAGCAAGCTGCTGAGTGAACGGATCGAGGCCTACGATCTCTCGCTCAAAGAAGCGCGGGCGCTGCTCGATACCGTAGGTCGTCTGGAGGTCACGCTCGGCGGCGGAGAAGTCGATGCACAGCGGCACGTGGTGCGCACGGATCGGAACGAGGTGCGCCTCATTCCCACCGGAGATGCCGGCGAGGTGCAGGTCGCTTTCAGAGGTGCGGAGCGCAAGCCGGGCGCGCCCAGCAGCGTCACGTTACGTTTCGTCCGTAGGACGACTGCCCAGCCGCTCGCAGAGGCTGGCCATGTGCAAACCGGGGTGGTTCGCAGCCAGCACTGGGAACCGGTCGCCAAAGCCGACACCTACCACGTCGAAGTGCCGGCGAATCTCGACGACCTGCGCGAGCTGGGCCGCTACCCGAAGCCGTTCGCGGTGCTGGCGGACACACTGAACCTCGCGATCGCCGTGGCGACTGTCACGGGAGAAGCCTCGGCCAAGGAGAAGGCGTTCGCTACCTTCGATCTGATGAAGAGTGTCGTAAGCGTGGTGGAGTCTTTCCCCGCTGCGGTGGCAGCGATGCGTCCTCCGCTCGAGTCGTCGGCGCTACTCAAAGGAGCCGCCGCCATAGTGTCGCCGCTCAAGGATGTCGCCACCTGGCTCGGACGCATCGACAACGTTTTCAAGCTCTACAAAGGCGCGGCGATCTTGTTTGGCGATCAAGCCGACGTGCAGTACGAGCTTCGCAATGGCAGGCTTTTTCGCGCGGAGCTGCAGCACTATTCGGACCTCGCCAACGTGGTCGTGGGCGCGGTGGCCACGGTCGACCTGGCGGGAACTGCGGCGGCCTGGGCCGGAGCCAGCGAGATCTGGGGCTGTTCCACGACGCTGATCGCGGGCTTTTCGGCCACTCCCTGGGGATTGCTCTTCGGCGTGGGTGGCGCCGTCATCGCCGCCGGCTCCGCGCTGGTGCTCGACGCCACCAAGCCTTGGAGCGATCGGTTGACGGAGCTGGAGCGCGCATTAGATGCCGCTGCCTGCCGCGAGATCCGCGGCCGACGGCTCAAGCTTTCGACCGCGCTCGACGCTTTGCTCGAGGCGGTCGAGCGGGGTTGGGCGGCACCGCTTCAAGAGTCGGATTAGAAAGCGAACCTGGCACAACGGAAGCCGCGCTGCGGGCCCCCCTCGTCTTCCGGATAGGCGCCGAAGCGCTCTCCCAGGTCGGTTTCGTAGCCGCGGCCGCTGTCCATGGCCGCTCCCTTCACCACTCTGCGTACCCCGTTCGGAGAGCCCGTGGGGTCGACCTGTGGCTCGATCGGGAGCCTTCCGGACCAATCGGCAACCAATTCGCTGACGTTGCCTTCCATATCGAGCACGCCAAACGGACTGGCGCCCTTGGGGTACGAACCCACCGGGGCCGTATGATGCCCTCGCATTTCCGTGCCGCTATACCAGAGCTTCTCGTCGTCGGGCTTGCTGTTGCCCCATGGATGGCGATAGCCCTGCGGACCGCGCGCCGCGTACTCCCACTCCGCCTCGGTCGGCAAGCGCTTGCCCGCCCACTTGCAATACGCGTCCGCCTCCCCCCAGCTCACGCAGTTCATCGGGTGGTTGATGAGATCGTCGTAGCGAGCTGTGCACACGTTGCGTCCGCAACTTCCCGCTGCCACACACTTGCGGTAGGCGCCCGCGGTCACCTCCGTTTTGTCGATGCAGTAGGGCTTGGTCAGCGTGACCAGATGCCGCGGTGCGGTCCGTGCGTACTCTGGCGATTCGCGTTCTGCCGCTTCGGAAAAGCCCATCATGAACGTACCGCCGGAGATGTACACCATGCCCTCAGGGCACTTCGTGCCTGAGGGGGTCGCGGCGGCCCATGCACGCGCGGACGATAGCGCGGGCTTGGCGGCGAGCTCCGGTGAGGCGTTGCAAGCCATGCAGACCAGAACGAGAGAAGCGCTGCGCATACGCGACGAGTAGCCGAACCGACCGTGCCCTGCACACGCACGGTCGGGTGATGCTCGCAACCCATAGCGGCGCCGACCAAGTGGCACGCTTCCGGGATCGACCCCCGGTCGATGCTCGTCAACCCTAGTCACCGCGGGAGCCGCATGACGCGCGCTCCTGCCCATGCACACGCTCAGCGAGCGTCGACTGGCGCGAGCTGCGTGACTGACGATATTTGCGCCCGGCTCGCTACCGGACGCAACCGCGCGTTGGGTCCGCCCGATAGGCTCCCCGACGCCCTCATGCCCCCCGCATACCGCATCCCCGCTCGCTGGTTCACCGGGTTCTGCATCGTGTGCACCCTGCTCCTCGCAGGCTCCACCGTGGCTCTCGCGCAGCCGATGAGAAAGGTGATCGTCGTGCCGTTCACGCGCGATGAAAGCGCGCCCAGCGACCGTGCGGCTGCACAGCTCGAGGCGGAGCTCACCCGCCGCGGGGCCGCGCTCATCTCGCAACACGACGCGCGCGACCGCTTCACCGCGCGCTCCCGCGAGCCTCAGCTGCCCAGCGAATCGTACCTCGAAGCGCTCGTGCGCGCCGCCCACGAGGCGAGCGAGCATGTCGCGTTTGGTCGCACGGCAGCGGCGCAGCGGAGCGTTCGTGAGGTGATCACGCGCGCCGAGCGAACGCTCGAGTCGCTCAACCGCGAGACGGCCACGGCGCAGCAAGTGCTCGATGCCTGTCTTGCGCTCGTGCGCAGCTCCCTGCAGACGGAGACGCGCGAGCACGCCCTTCATCAGGCGATGGACTGCCGCAGGCTCGTCCCCGACCTCGCGCCGAGCGAGTCAGCACATCCGGCCAACGTGATCGGAGTCCTCGCGGAGGCAGACGACTTACTGCGGCGCATGCACGTAGGCCACCTGACGGTGCAAAGCGCTCCGACAAGCAACTGTTCCGTCTATGTGAACGGCCGCCATCTCGGCACGACACCCTTCGAGCTCGACCGGGCCGCGATCGGCGCGTATCGCGTTCAAGTGGAGTGCAGCCGAACACCTGGACGCGTCCATATCGTTCAGCTCGGCGACAACCCCGTCCACCTGCTCGTCGACACCGACTTCGACCGCGCTGTGGTGAGCGAGCCGCGCCTGGCGCTGCGTTACGCCGACCCGAAGGTACCCGAGGCTACGTTGATGCGGCACGCAGCCGAGCTCGGCCAAGAGGTGAACGCCGACGATGTTCTGCTGGTCGGGATGGAAGGCGGCCACATACAGCTCTTGCGCGTGCAAGTCCATCAGCGACGGTTGATTGCGCGCGCCAGCGTGCCGTGGACGGGTCATGGGCTAGCGCAGCGTGAACTCCAGAGCGCGGTGACGATCCTCGCAGAGGCCCGCTTCGAGGGCAGCGCGCCGCCCGAGCTGGCGGCACCCGAGATAAGTGAACCACAAGAAGGTGCTGGCACCGCAGACCGCGGGGACGGCGAACATAGGCCGCGTACCTCGCGTCCGACGGCGATCGAGGAGAGGAAACCGCGCCCTGAGGAGTCCGGGAGCGAAGCGACAGATTCGGCGCACGAATCTCCGACCGCCTCGACCACAGGTCGTCGCTTCTGGAAGGTACCGCTGGCTGTGTTGGCCCTCGGCGTAGGCGCGGGATTGTTGGCTACGGCGGGGCCGCTCTTCGCATCCCACCGCGAAGCCGGCGAGAAGCTGCGGCTGACGAGTCATGACAGCAGCGCCTACTCCGCGCATCTTCATCACTGGGAGAACACGCGCGCGGCGCCGTACGCATTCGCGGCGAGCGGCGCGGCCGTCGCGACGGCTGGGGCAGTAGGCGTCTTGCTCGCCATCCCGCCCGCTCGTGTCCCGCGTTGGGCCGCGGCGCTCATCGGCGCGCTCGGCGTAAGCGCGGTCACCTGGGGAGCGATCGATGTGGCGCGCGGAAGCGCCTGTGGGACTGAGGTGCAGGACCGACGCTTTTGCTCGGCGGCGCAGGAGCGCCGAGACCGCGGAGCCATCGTGCTGCTCGCCTCCATGCCGCTGCTTTCGTTCTCGGCAGCCACTCTCATCCGCAACTTTGCGAGCGCTCGTCCGAAACAGACAGCACGACTCGTGCTCGAGCCCC
>CAZYWR010000064.1:0-1791 GCA_964651185.1 uncultured Polyangiales bacterium | reverse complement strand
GGTCGACCCCGGCGTAGTCCGCGCGGCTCGCCAGCACCAAGAGCTCCGCCACGCGCCCGCGGGCGCCCGGCGCGTTCGCGATCTCGAGCGCCTGAGTAACGCCGTAGGTCGCGTAGCCCGCCGGATCGTAGGAGGAGTGGCGCACGCCCTTGGTGTACGAGCCGTTCAGGTTCGGATTGGTCCACAGCTTGGCGCTCGTGCGGTCGGCCTGCGCCGCGCGTACCGCGAAGCTCGCGCTCTTGAGCAGCGGGTGCTGCGCGCGCATCACGCGCAGCGCATCCGCGAGCGTGAAGCCCGCGCCGGGCTCGGGCGCATCGGACTGCGCGCGGGCGGGCGGCAGCGCGAGGACACTCCACGCCAGGATCAAGGCCAAGATTCGAGCCTGCATGGCCCTGGTGTAGCCTGCGCCACTGGCCGAGCCGACTCGTTCGTGCGCCCCGCCAGCAGAGCGCTCACCCAACGGCTCGCGACGTCGAACAGCCGCTCGCTGCGCCGGGAGCGCCGCCCCGGACGCGAGATCGGAGTACCCGAAGCGACCACGCCCGTCTACGCTAGGGTCATGTTATTTCGTTGGCTCAAGGGGGAAAGCACAGACGCCGCCGATCGCCCGAATGCGAGCGAAGAGCTGAAGCGCCTCGTCGCGCGCTCGCTCGGCGACGCGAGCGCGGAAACCGCGGCCGTCATCGGGGCCGTCGCAGGTCTGTTGGCGTTCGTCGCATACGCGGACCGCAGCTACTCCGACGAAGAGCGCGCGGCCGTCGCGGCGGCGCTCGGGCGCGTGCATGCGCTCCCTGCGCACGCCGTCGACGCGATCTCGGAGCTGCTCAGCTCGCGCATCCGCGAGCTCGCCGCCGAGTCGCTCCCGACCTACACGCGCGTGCTCTACGAGCTCACCGAGCGCGACGCGCGGCTCGAGCTGCTCGACGTGTTGATGGATCTGGCGGCGGCCGATGACGTGCTCTCGATGGACGAGACCAACGGGCTGCGCCGCATCGCCAAGCTGCTCGGCCTGAGCGAAGACGAATATCTCGCCACCCAGACGCGCCATCGCGGCCGGCTCAGTGTCCTGAATCCGTAGCAGAGCTGGGACAGCGCGCTCTCGGCGGGCATGCGCTCAGCGTAGGTCTGTCCCTAATTTTCAGGGCGCGTGGCGGCGGCGGTCTAGAGGCTCGGCCAGCCGCTGCAACGGACCTGGTGACGAGCGCGCGGCGCGACTCACGGTTAGAACGCCGCGTTGGCCTCTGCGTCGAGCAAGATGGCGCCGCGCGTGACGATGCGCTCGCCCGGCGCGACGCCGCTGAGCACCGCCACGTGATCGCCGGTTTGCGAGCCGAGCCGAACCTTACGCTGCATGAAATGGCCGGCCGAGGTCTCCACGAACAAGAACATCTCGTCGCGGCGCGCCAAGAGCGCGCTGGTCGGGACGACGGCGCTCGCGCGCTCCGGCGCCTCCACCACCATCTGCGCGAACATGCCGGGACGCAGCGCCCTGTCTGGATTCGGGAGCTCCACGCGCGCGCGCGTGGTACGCGTGGTCGCGTCGACGACGCTGCCCACGTAATCGACGCGTCCCTGGTACACGCGCCCCGAGAGCGCCGGCACGGTGATGTGCGCGGGCTGGCCCACCTGCACGTAAGGCAGATCGTTTTCGTAGACGTCTGCCACCACCCAGACCGTCGACAGGTCAGCGATGGTCATGAGGGGCTGTCCTTGATCCGCGCCCACGGCGTTCCCCACGTCGACGTTGCGCTCGACCACCGTGCCCGCCGCCGGCGCGCGCAGCACGTAATC
>CAZYWR010000063.1:0-2341 GCA_964651185.1 uncultured Polyangiales bacterium | reverse complement strand
CTTCTCGTCGACCGGCGTGTCCAGGTTCGCGGCCACCAAATCCGACAGCTGCCCCGGCTCCTGAATCGAGTCGATGAGCGACCCGGCCTCGCGCGGCAGCTCGGGCATGAGCTGGATCACCTGCTTGGCGATGTCGCGCAGGCTCATGGCCAGCGCCTCGGCTTCGACGTCGTCTGCCTTCGGCTCGTCGAGCCGCGAGACCCGGCACTTCAGGTAGGGTGCCGATGCGGTGACGTGCTCCATACGCACGCGCACGAGGCCTTGCAGGATCAGGCTGTAGTTGCCCGAGCTGTGCTTGAGCGCCTTGAGCACGCGCGCCGCGACGCCGACCGGATAGAGCTCGTCCTGCCCGGGATCGTCGGTCGAGGGATCGCGCTGGGCGAAGATGACGATGATCGGCTGGCTCTGGTTCTCGATGTCTTCGACGAGCGCGACCGACTTCTCGCGCCCTACGTCGAAGGGAGCCACCGCGCCGGGAAACAACACGGCGTTACGGATGGGCAAGAGCGGCATCTCTTCCGTGAGATCCATCTCCTGCTCGTCAAAGTCGGGTGCGAACTTCTCGTCTGCGTCGCTCATGTTGTCCCGTTGGGGTGGTTGGCCGATGCTTGCGAAGCGGAGCTCTGTAATCGTGGTCCTTGCGGCGGCGGCAAAGCAAAGTGCGAGCTTGTCTGTGCTCGGACGGCTTTGCTTGACCCTCGATCACTCTAGCGCTGAAAGCACGAAGCTCCCCAGCGTTAAAGGCCAACATAACCTTCGCCGTGGGGGGGTCAAGACTGAGTACATGTGCGACACGCCATCGGTGTTGCGGATGGGCACAGCGATCGCGACGCTGGGCTCACAACGGACGCGCGCGGGCCCGGGGGGCGGTGATCTTGCGGGTTGCGCCACATGCCGCAGCGCGGCAGTCCGAACGTTGACCGCGGCGAGCGACCCGCCTAATGTCGGCTCCCGACATGAGGCACGCGCGCGTTGGCGCGCGCCTCGCAGGGACGAGCCCGCGCGCTGGTGTGGGCTTCAATGAAAACGCAAGACGCTGGCGCGGACCTCGATCGATAGCTCGTCCGCGCTGGCGTGAGCTTCGACGGGAGGACACGCCTATGACTCAGAGCGACGCGGCTCGCATGGTGCGCGCGGGGGGCGACGGCGAGCAGCGCTCGGCGCACAGCGTCGCGCTGACGGGCGTACGCACCTTTCTGGGGCGGAGCTTGTTGAAGCTGCTCGAGGAGGACGATCGCGTCCGGCGGCTGGTCGTCATCGACAGCGACGCACCGGTGGCCGCCGGCGCGAAATCGCGATCCTATCTTGTCGACCGCACCCAGCCTAGCGCGCCCGCGCGCATCGCCGAAATCCTCGCGGCCGAGGGCGTGGACACCTTCGTGCACCTCGGTTTTCTCGATAGTCCGACGCGCAAGCTGGCGTGGGCGCACGAGCTCGAGAGCGTGGGCACCTTGCACGTGTTGAACGCTTGCCGCGAGCGCCCAGTCAAGAAGTTCCTGCTCGGATCGACCACCGCGCTGTACGGGCCCCACTTCGACAACCCGAACTTCTTGACCGAACTCCACCCGCTACGCGGCTTGCCCGCAACGCCGTTTCTGGCGGACAAGATCGACGCTGAGCGGCAGGTCCTGGCCTACGCGCGCGAACACCGCGGGGCGTGTGTCACGGTGTTGCGCTTTGCGCCGCTGATCGGGCCTACCGTGGAGAGCTATGTCACGCGCTGGCTCACCCGGCCGATGGTGCCGACGTTGCTCGGTTTCGATCCGCTCGTGCAGTTCGTGCACGAAGTCGACGCGCTGGCGGCGCTCCAACTCGCGCTCGCGCGCGACGTGCCCGGCGTGTTCAACATCGTCGGCGACGGCGTGCTCCCGCTATCGACCGTGATCAAGCTGCTCGGCCATACGAACCTGCGCCTTCCCCGCTTCTTCGTGCAGCGCATGACGGCGCTCTTGTGGGCGGCCGGCTTGTCGGAGGTCCCGCCGACCCTCTTGCGCTTCTTGCGCTACCTGTGCGTGGCGGACGGAGAGCGGGCCAAGCGCGAGCTCGGCTTTTCGCCGGGCTACACGAGTCGCGAAGCGGTGCTCGAGCTCGGCGCAACTCTGCGCCTGCGCGCGGCGCGGCTGCTGACGGAGGCATACGCATGACGAAGCGACGTCGCCCTCGGCACGCGCCGGCGTCCAGCGCGCCGAAGCCTGATGCTTCGGCGTCCAAACGGTCGAGACAGAGCCCGGAGCCGGCGGCCGCAGCTCCGCCGCAGACTGCGCAAGGACACCGTGCGCCCGAACAGGAACGGTTCCGCGCCGCACAGAAGGAACCGGCGGGGGCGAAGGGCGCGGGGGCC
>CAZYWR010000062.1:0-3682 GCA_964651185.1 uncultured Polyangiales bacterium | reverse complement strand
CGCAGCAAGAGATCGCTGTAGAGCGGTACGGAGGTCCCGTCCCGGGCAGCGTGGACACGCGGCATGCAGCGCAGCCGATCTGCGCGAAGCTCGCGTCACCCGCGGCGAGCTCGCCTGCCGCCGCGACGCTCAGATCGCACGTAAGGCCCGCGCGCTCTTGCAGAAAGAACTCACGTCAGCGCCCGGTCGCGCACAACACCTGCGCGCGCCGGAGCGTCGCGACCGCCACCGCGTCGGTAATGCGCCCGTCGAGCACCATCTCGAGCGCCTCGGAGAACGGCACGCGCTGCAAGGCGAGCTCCTCCGTCCCCTCGGGCTCCGCCTCTCCGAACGTCAACTCGGTGGCGAGATAACAGAGGGCGAGCTCATCCGTGACGGAGTTCGACAAGTGCATGGTCAGGATCTGACGCCAGACGCGCGCTTCGATGCCAGTCTCCTCCTTCAGCTCGCGCTGCGCGGCGAGCAGCGGATCGGTGTCGAGCGGTCCGCCCCCTTCCGGAATCTCCCACGAGTAGAGATCGAGCGGAAAACGATGTTGGCCGACCAGCCAGGTGTAGCCCTCGGCATCGATCGGCAGGATCCCAATCGCCCGGTTCTTGAAGTGGACGGTCCCGTAGATCCCGTCGCGCCCGTCAGGCCGCACGACGTCGTGATGGACGATCTCGATCCACGGGTTGCTGTACACCGGGGCGGCGCTGCGGATGCGCCACGGTCCACGCACGTGAGCCACGGAGATCGCTACCGCGCCGCGGCCGTCATGGCCACGACGAGCACGACGATCCGACCAAGATGCATGGAAACCCTCCTTGCGCGCAGCTCGGCTTTCTGCTGGCACGAAAGGCATACGCGCGCAAACGGCCGCAGCTCAGGTCTTAGCGAGCGCAGCGAGCTTGAGCGCAGTGTTCCAGTTGCGTCCGGTCGCGCGTGTGCCGAGCTTGCGTTCGATCAGCGCGGCCGTCAGCTTGGAGCGCCCGATGCCGTCGGGATACACGAGGTACACCTGCCTGCTCTTCGCGTGCACGAGCTCGCGCCCCGTGATCGCGCCCTCCAATGCCGCGACCTGCTTGCGGCTCGGGGCGCTCTTCAAGAGCATGACGACCAAGTGGTTCGGAGCGCGCTTGGCCTCTTCGCCGAAGGGATTGGCCGCCAGGATCGCCTGCCACTCGGAGGCGCTGCGCACGAAGAAATCGGTCTCGAGCCCGAGCCGCTCTTTGGCTGCTTGTTCGAGCGCGCCCTCGAGTCGAATCCCGGCGTGGATGCCCGCCTCGAACACCAGGTTCCCGCTTTGCAGCAAGGTTCGCGCGCCGGGAAAGCCGATTTCAGCCACGAGCTCGCGCAGGGCCGTCATGCCGACTTTGTTATGGCTCCCGAGGTTGACGGCTCGAAGGAGAGCGATCTGAATGGTCATGTGAAGGGCTGCCCAGACCGAGCCCGGTCTTGGGCTGGTCCATGTCTGCCCTTGTGCGTTGCTATCCGCAAGCGCCATCTCGATGGACGCGCGCCAAATATCCACTTCGGTGGGCTGCGAAACGGCTCGCATCGCGATGCGCGCACCACAATGCAGCGAACCACACGCGAGCTAGCGCGGCGGCTCCGTATTTTTCCTTACATCGGGTGGTCTGACGGCGAAGCAGATCAGCCCAATTAGTCCAGCAAGTCCGGTTGCTCGGCCACGATGCGGTCGTAGAGCGGCTGAAAGCCGAGATGCCCGGCGATCGGCGAGCCCACTTGCGTACTGGTCAGGCGCGCCATCTCGGGCGGGATCTTGACCGTCTCCCCTGCGGCGTCGGCGAGGAGCTGCGCGTGGCAGCAGCGGTCCATGGTGATGAACCAAAAAGCGGCCGCGTCGACGCTGTGTCCCACCGTCAGCAAGCCATGATTTCGCAGGATCACTGCCTTGCGGCCCCCCAGCGCCTCCGCGATGCGGTCGCCTTCATGCACATCGAGCACCACGCCCGTGTAGTCGGCGAACAAGCTGTGATCCTCGAAGAACGCGCAGGCATCTTGGGTGATGGGATCGAGCAGCTTCCCCAAGGCCGCAAATGCCTTGCCGTACATCGAGTGCGCGTGCGCGGCCGCGTTCACGTCGGGGCGCGCGCGGTGCAGGCGCGAGTGGATGGCGAACGCCGCCCGGTTTACCGGCCACGTGCCTTCGACCACTTCGCCCTGATGGTCGATGCGCACCAGGTTCGACACGCAGATCTGACTGAAGTCCTTCGTGAACGGGTTCACCCAGAACGTGTCGCGATGCTCGGGATCGCGCACCGTGATGTGGCCGGCCACGCCTTCGTCGAAGCCGAACTTGGCGAACAGCCGGAACGCGGCGGCCAGACGCTGCTTGACGTGAAGGCGCTCCGCTTCGCGGTTGGCGAAGGCGGGCGGCATGCGTTCGGCAGGCAACATCATCGGGCGATCCTTTCGTGGATCCCCGAAGCCTGGCACGCGTGCCGCCGGCGCGGCAAACCGGGACGCCTCTCCTGCGCGCCTACTTCGTCACCTCGACCCCTGCGCGCCGCTCCATCGGCCAATCCTGACGCGCGCCGGCCTCGGCCAGCTCGCCCTGCGAGCGCACGCGGAGCTCTCGTTCGGGCACGCCGCGGGCGCGCAAGTAGTCGGCGACCACGCGCGCGCGCTCGAGCGCGAGCGCGCGATTGTGCTCGGCCGTCCCGCTCGGATCGGTGCTGCCGACGACGGTCGCATGGTCGATCTCGTGGCGCTTGATGCACTCGGCCACGCGATCGAGGCGCTGTCGCGAGCTCACGTCGAGCTGCGCAGAGTCGGACGCAAAGTAGACCGCGAGCTCGCAGGCTTGCGCATCCGCGCTGGCGCTTTCGGCCGCGCGCTCTTCGCGGCGCGCCGCGGCGTTCTGGGCGGCTTCCTCTTCGTTGCGGCGCGTGTGGCCGAGCGCCACCTCGGGGCTGACCTCGGTGTAGTGCATGCGGTGCTGCTCGTGCTCGCCCGCGTGCTTGTCGACCTCTTCGTTGGTCACCGCGCTCACGCTCCCGCGCTCGCGCGTCTTCTCGCCGTGCGCGCAAGCGGACAGCCCGAGCAGTCCTGCACAGAGCGCGACCGTGATCTGCTTTGCAAGCATTCGCCCTCCTCCGGTTGTGGCGCTTTCACGCCTCCGGTCCTCACGCGAAAGAGGAGGAGCATCTCGCGTGCCAGCGGCGTCGCCCTCTCCGGCACAACTCACGGCGATCGCAGTATGTCGGCCTGCAAGGCGTCTTTAACCAGGGAGGTCGGGCACGCGATGGTGATCCAATTGCTCAGCCGCCGCGAACTGCCTCAGCGCGCTCAGCGTTTGCTCGAAGAGGTGGTGTCGGTCGTGTCGTCGCACGCTTCCGCGCAGCGCGCCTCTTCGCAGTTGGCGAGCACGTCGAATTGGTCTAAGGCGCTCGGATAGCTCGAGAAACAATTCTGCACGCAGGTGTTGGTCTCGCAGGCGTCGATGCAGGTGAGCAGCGCCATGCAATCCGGCCCGCATGTGCTCAGCTCGGTGCAGCACTCCGCCTTGAAGCATTGATCGCAGGCGTCATCGCTCGCGTTAGGCGTGCAGGAAAAGTCGATCGTGGACGCGTCAGACCCGCCCGCATCGGCGCTCGGGCCGCCATCCGCCGCCGGGATCGGCGTGGTGCCGGAGTCGACCACCGGGATCGGCGTGGTGCCGGAGTCTTGTGCGGCG
>CAZYWR010000061.1:0-3442 GCA_964651185.1 uncultured Polyangiales bacterium | reverse complement strand
AGCTGGCGGTGGACGCCGCGGCGCGCGCCGTCAGCACACCCGCTCCGAGGGTCGCGTCGGCGCCTGCCTCCGCGCAGGCGAGCGCGCGAGCGCGCATCTGGCCGCCTTCCTGGCCGACCTGGCTCGCGGGCGGCGGGGCGCTCGCGCTGGCGAGCGCGGCGCTCGCGACGGGCCTGCGCGCACACGCGCTCTACGGCGACCTACAAGCGCGCTGCCCCGGCGCGCGCTGCGACGAGGGCTTCGAGCACGACCGCGACCATGGCCGGGCGCTGGCGCGCGCTTCGACCGGGCTGACGTTCGCGGCCGTAGCCTTCGCGGGGGCGACCGTCGGTCTGTGGGTGCGCGACGTGCGCGCGCGCCGCGAGCGCATGGCGCTCGGTTTCAGCTTCGGGGCCGGACACGCCGAGGCGCAGTTCGGAGCACGATTTTGAGGCGCCCATGACCCGCTTTGGATGCGTCGCGTTCACGCTGCTGGCTGGCTGCAGCTTCATCGACGATTTCGATCGATTCGAGGCGCGCCCGGGCGCCTCGGAGGATGCGGGGCAAAACGACGCCGGCGCGTCCGACAGCGGCCTCGACGGCTCGCGCGCCGACGGCGGAGACGCCGGCGAGCCGAGCGCGATCGACGGGGCCGCTGGCGAGGGCGGCAGCATGCGCGATGCCGATGCTGCCGAGGCGGGCTCCGCTCCCGACGGCTCGCGCGTCGACGAGGGCGGCTTCGCGCCTGACGCCCCCAGCACGTGCGCCAGCGCGGCGACCGCGTGCCGCGACGGCGATCCCTGTACCCAAGATGGAGTGTGCGACAGCGCCGGCGCCTGCGTCTTTCCGGCGATCGACCAAGACGGCGACGGCTATTCGCCCATGATGTGCGCGCCCGGTTCGGCGCTGCGCGGCGGCGATTGCAACGATGGCGATCCCGCCGTGCACCCGGGTGTGAGCGAGCTGTGCGATGGGCTCGACAACGATTGCAACGGCGACACCGACGAGGGCTTCACACGCAAGAACTGCTACCCGGACCGCGACGGCGATGGCTACGCCAACGTGAACGCGACCGCGGTCCAGGCGTGCACGTGTCCCGCCGGCACGCGCGAGGTCACGGACCTCGATCCGCACCACAACGACTGCTGGGACGATCCCGACACGGGCGGCTACGACGTGAACCCGGCGCAGACGCGCTTTTTCGAGCAGGGCTACGGCCCCGCCAGTCGCCGCGACCAGCAGTTCGACTACGACTGCGATGGCATGACTACCGGCTACTACGAGCTGCTAGCCTCAGGCGGCTGCAGCGGCTTGCTCGGCCTCGCGTGCGGGATGGAGAACGGCTTCACGAGCGCCATTCCTCCTTGTGGCGAGTCCGGGGAGTTCACGATCTGCGGGACGAGCGGCCTCACCTGCGCCGGCCGCACGGAGCAGCGCAAGCAGCTCTGCCGCTGAACCCAGGCGGGTTCGCGTTTAATTAACCGCAGGGTTATTAGGGCGCCCGGGCGGGCCGCGCGAGCTGCGTGAAGAGCTCGGTGGCGATGAACGCGAGCCGCTCGCCTTCGCGCTCGGCGACCACGCCGATGCCGAGCTCGCGCGCCTCTGGGTGCAGGATGTTGCCGCGGTGGCCGGGGCTCTCCATCAGGCCGCGATGGAGCTCGCTCGCGCTGTATCCACGTCCGATGTTCTCGAGCACGATGTAAGCGTCGAGCCCGGCGCGGCGCACGCGCGACGTAGCATCCCCCGTGAGCTTCGAGGTGTGGGCGATGAAGCCGTGCTCGACCATGTCCTCGCAGTGCGCGAGCGCGATGCGCGAAAGGCGCGCGTCGATGTGCAACGGGGCGAGGTTGCGGCTCGCGCGCTCGCGCGCGATGAGCGCCGAGAGCTTGCGCTCGACCTCGGCGGCGTCGAGCTCCGGCGGCTCGCTCTCGCCTGCGGGCGCGCGCGTCTCGATCGGCACGCCCACGGCCACCGGGAACATCGCCACGACCGTCAGGCCTTCGGGGCCGTTCGCCAAGAGCTCGATCGTGTACTCGCCCGGCTGATCGGCGCGCAGGTCGTGCGCGAACTCCGGATCGACGCCGAGCGGGCTACGCGTGACCGCGCCCGAAGGCGCCGTCACCGCCAAGGTCGGGCTGTGAAAGCCGCGCGCGAGCTCGCCCGCGAAGCGGATCGAAGCGCCCGGCTCGACCTGCCGGGGCAGCGGCTCGCGCAACGAAAACACGCGCGTCGAGAGCGCCAGCGCGATCACGACGCCGTCCGGATCGTGGACCGCCGCCGCGCCGCAATGCGTAAGCCGGCTCGCCTTGGCCGCGTCGCGCACCGCTTGCTCGAGCGCGGGCGCGAGCGCAGCCGTGTCCGGTCCGCTGGCCAGCCACACCTGCGGCGTGGGCTCCGCCAGGCCGGCGCGCCGCGCGTGAAAACTCACGAGCGCGTAGCTCGGCGCCTGGCGCGCGCCCTGGCTGTCGCGCGCGACCGCATAGGCCAGGTCCGCCAGCCGTCCGTCGCGCGTCAGCGCCGCCGCCTTGCAGGATCGCTCGAGGGCCGCCGCCAGACGCGCATCGGCGGCGTCGCCGCGCAGCGGGCCCGACGTGGGCTCGGTCGAGTAGAGGCTCGCGTGCGGGAGCTCGGCGTCGTACGCCCCGGGCGTGCCGTAAGCGAGGCTGCCGTGCGCGGTCCGCGGTTGGACCGAGCCGGAGGGCGTGCATGCACACGCGAGGCTGAGCAGGGGGGCGAGGAGGGAGCGGGAATGCATGCCGCAGATCGCAGAGTACACGTTCCCGAGGCGCATGTGACTTGTGCGGTGTGAGCGGCCAGGTAGGTTGTGCTCGCCATGCTTCCCCTCCGTCTGCGCGGCGCGCGCACGCACAACCTGCGCGACCTCTCGCTCGAGCTCGCTCCCGGACAGCTGATCGCCATCGTCGGGCCTTCGGGCGCCGGCAAGTCCTCGCTCGCGTTCAGCACGCTTTACGCCGAAGGCCAGCGGCGCTTCGTCGAGAGCGTGAGCCCGTACGCGCGGCAATTTCTAGAGCGCCTCGCGCGTCCCGACGTCGACGAGCTCGAGCCGGTGCCCGCCGGGATCGCCGTCGATCGCCAGGGCGAGATCCGCACCAGCCGCACGACGGTGGGCTCGCTCACCGACATCGCAGACTACGCGAAAAGCTTGTGGGCGCACTTGTCGGGACCTGTGTGCGAACGCTGCGCGAGCGAGGTCGTGCGCACGAGCGCGGAATCGGCGGCCGCCCGGGCGCTCGCGCGCTGGCCGGAGCGACGCGTGTTGGTCGTCTACGAGCTCGCCGTGCAGCACGAGGAGCACTACCTCGGCCTGCGCGAGGGCTTGGTGCGCGACGGCTACCGGCGCGTCCGCGTGGCTGAAGCGGTGCGCGACCTCGATGACGTGCGGCCGAGCGAGGTGCTCGGGCAGGCGCGCGCGCGGCGCAAGGTGACGCAGGGCAGCCTCGAC
>CAZYWR010000060.1:0-2155 GCA_964651185.1 uncultured Polyangiales bacterium | reverse complement strand
CTTGATCCTCGACGTCGCCGGCCTCGCCGAGCGCGCCGGCGTGAGCGCGGTCGAGCGCCGCATCGCGCTCGAGAGCCAAGCGCGGGCCGCTGGCGAGGCCGCGCAGCTCTTGCTGTTCCGGTCGGGCGCGCGCTCGCGTATGGCCATCCCGCTCGACCACGTCGCGCGCCTCGAGGAGTTCTCGCGCGAGCGCGTCGAGCGCATCGGCGGGGAGGACGTGGTGCAGTACCGCGGGGAGATCCTGCCGCTCGTCTACCTGAGCGACGTGTTCGGCGAAGCGCGCGGCGCGAGCGAGATGCTCCAGGTGCTCGTGCACAGCGATGGCGCCCGCCACGTGGGCTTCGTGGTCGAGTCGATCGAGGACGTGATCCAGCAGGAGCTCACTACGACGCGCCGCGGCGGCCGCCCCGGCACCTTGGGGTCGGCGGTGATCCAGGGCCGCGTGACGGAGATTCTCGACGCCGAAGCCGTGCGCGGCCTGGTCGGTGGGTAAAGGGACGAGCATGGCGAGCACGCAGCTCTGTACGTTCACGGTCGGCGATCTGTTGTTCGGGGTGGAGGTCATCCAGGTCCAGGAGGTCCTGCGCTTTCAGCCCATGACGCGGGTGCCGCTCGCCCATGAGACGGTGCGCGGGCTCATCAACCTGCGCGGCCAGATCGTGACCGCGGTCGACCTGCGCAGCTGTCTCGGCTTGCCGCCGCGCCCTGAAGAGGAGCTTCCGATGAACGTGGTGATCCGCGGCGCCGAGGGCTGCGTAAGTCTGCTAGTCGACTCGATCGGAGATGTCATGGAGGTGTCCGACGACGCCTTCGAGCCGCCCCCGTCCACCATGCGCCCCGTGCATCGCGCGATGATCGACGCGGTGTGCAAGCTGCCGAAGCAGCTGCTCTTGGTGCTCGCGCCCGACCGCGCCATCGGGATGACCCACCTCGACCCCGCGCACGCGCGCGGCCAGGCGACGGTCCACTGATGAACACCGTGAGCCTCCTCGTGGAGCGGCCGCGCACGGCGATCGCGGTGCCGCGATGAGCCCGCCCGTGCGCGTCATGATCGTCGACGACTCGTCGGTCGTACGTAAGCTCTTGACGGCCGCGCTCTCCGCGCATCCGGAGATCGAGGTCGTCGGCAGCGCAGCGAACGGCGTCATCGCGCTGCACAAGCTGCCGCAGCTGAACCCGGAGGCGTTGATCCTCGACGTGGAGATGCCTGAGATGGACGGCATCACCACGCTCGCCAACCTGCGCGAGAACTACCCGCGTCTGCCGGTGGTGATGTTCAGCACGCTGACCGAACGCGGCGCCCACGTGACCTTCGACGCGCTGGCCGCCGGGGCGAGCGACTATGTGCTCAAGCCTTCGACGCAGAACGGCGAGACGCTCGAGAGCGTCGTGAGCAACACGCTCGTGCCGAAGCTCCTGGCGCTCACGCGTTCGCGCTTCGGTCTCGCGCTCTCGGCGGCGATCGCCGCTGCGGGCGCGGATGCGAACGCCTTCGACGGGCGCAAGGGTACGGGCACCAAGCCTACGCTCGGGCCCGCGCTCAAGCCGGCCTTGGGCGCGGCCACCTTCCTGACCAAGGGTCTTGCGCCGAGCCTCGGGCCACGCGTGCAGGCGAAGCCGGGTCTGTCGAACGCCAGCGGCCAGCCCTCACTCGCGGGGGCGCAGCCTTCGTCGACTCCTGCGGAGGTCAAGAAGGGCTCGAGCCCGAGTCAGCCGCCGGGGCTCGCTGGTCTTCCCGCGCCGCCCGCCGGACCGGCGGCGCGCCCGACCGATTTCACGCTTCCGGCCGGGCAGGCGCTTCGGCCGCCGGTCCACCCATGCGCGCGTCCGGCTGTCCCGCTCACGCAGACGCAGGGGCGCAAGCCCGTGCAGATCATCGCGATCGCCGCGTCCACCGGCGGACCCAACGCGCTGGCGGAGGTGCTGCCGCGTCTGCCCGGCGCGCTGCCCGTGCCGATCGTGATCGTGCAGCACATGCCGCCCGTTTTTACGCGCTGCCTGGCCGATCGGCTGAGCGCACGGTGCGAGCTCAAGATCTTGGAGAGCGCGGGCGGCGAGCGGCTCATGCCGGGGCACGTGTACATCGCGCCCGGCAATCGCCACCTCGAGCTCGTGCGCGACGCAGACGGCGTCGCCACGTCGCTCAGCGACGGCG
>CAZYWR010000059.1:0-2615 GCA_964651185.1 uncultured Polyangiales bacterium | reverse complement strand
GTTCGTGATGGCGGACGTGTGCGGGCACGGCCTCTCCGCGGCCTTGATCATGGTGATGTGTCAGACCGCGCTCCACGCCGTGCTGCGCGCGCAGCCGCAGATCGATCCGGCCGCGGCACTCGCGCAAGTCAACCGGCTGCTCAAGGCCAACCTGGAGCGCTTCGGCTCGAGCACCTTCGTGGCTGCGACCCTGTTTCGCTACACGGACGACGGAACCATCGAGTGCGCGGGTCTGCACGAAGACATCTTGATCTATCGCCGCTCCACGGGCGCGGTGGAGGTCCACGCCACGACCGGTACCTGGCTCGGCGTCGTGGACGATCTCGCGCCGCTGTTGCGGGTCGACCAACTTCGCCTCGGGTCGGGAGACGTCTTGCTGCTGTACACGGACGGCCTGGTGGACGCGCGTGCGCCCGGCGATGGCACGCTCTGGGGCCAAGACGCGCTCGCGGCGCTGTTGCGGGTGAGCGGTACTTTGCCGCTCACGACCATTCGCGACCGCATTCTTTCCGCGGTTGCAGGCCACCGGCAGAGCGACGACGTGACGTTGTTCCTCTTGAAGCCGCGCGGCTGATGTGGAAGACGATCTGTCGGATGCCGCTCGGACCCGTAGGTGCTTCGGTTCGAATGCGCACGTCTGGGAGCGGGCTGCCAGGCGCAGCGCGTCGCGCGCCGAGGCTGTGCGCGCTTGCCTCGGTCTTGAGCAGTTGTTCCGCGACCGGCCTGACGTTGGACTTGGATGACGCGCGCGTGCAGGAAACGGACATCGTTCCGGATGCGTCCAGCGATGCCGCGCGCAGCAGCCCCGACGCCAGCGCTGACGCGGCGCTTCCGGCGTGCAGCTGGGCGGCGAAGCTGGATCGCGTCGATGCGGCAGCCGGCGCCTGCCGCGCCGCGCGCGTGCTTCTGTCATGCGGGTCGCAAACCGGCGCGATGGAAACGTGCCTCAGCGACGACCCGAGCCAGTGCCCGACCGCCGACGCGCACGCGGACTGTCACGAACAGTGTCGAGCCAACGAGTACGGCGTGGCCTGCGGCTCGCCCAATCCCCGCGCCATCCGCGAACCGCCGCCGGCTGGCTGCCGCTCCGTCGCGGTGACGCCGGGCGGAGTCGTCTTCTACTGCTGCCCGTGCGGACGCGCGAAGGACGCGGATCTCGATCAACGCTAGCGGGGGTCGCCGATGCGGGAGTCCCGGCAACTTGCGTAGCGCGCGAACGCGTCACTGCGCTTGCATACGGACGCGGCGCCGCGCGGGTGGCCCCATTTGTATGCAAGTCTGGCGCGGAAAGGCTGCGTGGAATCCGGCCCTTTTGTCAGGTTGACGGGGTGTTCCGCTCGCCCCTCGGCGCGCGCGAACGCACTGGCGGCGCCGTGTTTGCGAGGTCGCGCCGTCAGCTCTTCTTTGGCCGCACGAAGCGGGCGCGTTCTCGCTCGCTGTGGGAGGGGACCATGGTTCGTCGACTTAGCTCGTTCTTGCTTGTGGCCGCGCTCAACGCGGCGATCGGTTGCGGCGATGATGACGCCGAGGGCAGCGACAGCGACGCCTCGACGGAGTCGAGCACGGGGCACGGCGTATGTGGCGATGGCACCCTCGATGAGGGTGAAAAATGTGACGACGGCAACAAGGTGTCCGGCGACGGCTGCTCGTCTACGTGCACGAAGGAAGACGCCGCGACGGCTTCCGGAAAAGGCGATGCGGGCAGCATGGATGCTGGCGCCCGAGACGGCGGCGGCTCGCTCGATTCGGGTCGGCCGGGGACGGGCAGCGCTCTCGATGCCGGCGCTGGCGCGCAGGGCGATGCCGCGAAGAACGATGCCGGCCGCAGCGAAGAAGACGCCGGCGGCAATGAAGAAGACGCCGGTAGCAGCAGCCCGGCCATCGACGGCGGCTCCGAGCCGCAGGTGGCCGACCTCTGTACGGGCGAGCCCGCCAACGACTGCGACCGCTGCGCATGTACCGCCTGCGAGTCGCAGTTTGCGGCCTGTCGCGACGTCGAAGGGACCGCGCAAGACGGACCGGGCGCGGGCAGAGCCAAGTCTGATCTGTGTCAGGCCGTCGTGAGGTGCGGACAGGAGCACGGGTGCCGCGGCGAGGCTTGCTTCTGCGGGTCGACGGCGCCTGACGGAGGCGTCGATCTGGTCGGTTGTCTGACGGACGCCGGACCTCAGGGGCCATGCAAAGCAGAGATCTTTGCGGCTTCGGAGACGGACGTGCCGACCACGGTCGCGACCCGTCGTGGCGACACGAATTTCGCGATCTCGTTCGCGAACCAGGTCAGCACGTGCAGCACGAATTCTTGCGCGGACGCTTGCGGACAGTAAGTGGCCTGAGCGGGGCCTGAGCTGGCTCGGGCCTCCCAGCGGGGTTCACCGTTCGGCCAGCCTCGCTTCGGCTTCGCGCACCAAGGCGACGAGCACGGAGCGCGCCTGCTCGGCGTTCGTGAGCGGCTCGCCGAAGGCGATGCGGGCGGGGCCCACGCCGTCGCGGGTCGTGATCGTGAGATCGAAGCCGTAGCGATCGATCGCCGTCATCACAGCCTTCTCAGGGTCGCGCGCGCGCGTGAAGGCGCGCGCGTAGAGCGAGAGCGCGTCGGCGTGATCTTCGTTCATGTG
>CAZYWR010000058.1:0-4919 GCA_964651185.1 uncultured Polyangiales bacterium | reverse complement strand
GTCAGCGGCCGCGTCGGTTGATTACGCGATGCTCGCCGGTTTGGCTTCTCGTCACACGCACTCTCGTCGTTAGACCTCGACGCCTTGCTTGGCGACGATACGAGGACGCGCGCCGGCCCTGCTTTGGTGGCGTAGGACGCCAATCGGCACCGGCGATCAGCCCGTTCATCCAGCGACGCTGCAACCTTCCAAGATTGCGCACGCTTTCGACGCAACGCTCGGGAGCGACATCACGACAGCCGCGACAGCAAACAGGTTGTGGAATATACGCGGATGTTAGGAGGTAGAGCGTGCGCTTCAACTTTCGCTATTCCCTCGTTCTCGGGGCTGTCGTCGCGAGCCTCATTGGCTGCTCGAACTCCGACAAACGGGATGATGACGCGACCGACGAGAACTCCCATTCCGCAAAGGGCGAAGCAGACGACAATAACACGCAGCACTCCGCGAAGGACGCCGGGACAAAAGATGCTGGGACGAAGGATGCTGGGGCAAAGCCAGCGCGAGATTCCGGTAGCGCGCCCACAGTTCCGATGGATGCTGATCAGAAGGCGGACGCAGGACACGCCGACATGCCATGGGCCTCTGACGGAAGCACCGCCGCGCCGGTGGACGCAAAAATCAGCCCTGACACATCTCACCAGAGTTCATCGACAGCTGACTTCATGCCATGTCCAACCAACGGCGATCCCTGCAAGATTCTGCCGCTGGGCGACTCAATTACAGTGGGTCTCGAGGACCCCAGTGGCGGCGGCTACCGTTCGGAGCTCTTTAAGCTGGCTCATGCCGATGGAAAGAACATCACGTTCATCGGCTCGCAGCACAGCGGGCCTAGCATGGTCGATGGCGTCCCCTTCCCAACAAATCATGAAGGCTACTCTGGCTGGACTATCAGTCAGATCACTGGACTGATTCCGGATCCTGCTTTGCGCGATAATCCAAATATTATCTTGCTCATGGCTGGGACAAATGATGTCGTCTGGGCAGGCGCGGACGGCGCTCCAATGCGACTTGGCACACTTATCGACAAGATCGCAGATGCAGCTCCGAATGCATTGTTGGTCGTCGCCCAGCTAACGCCGCTCGGTGATCCTGATGCGGATGGGCGCGCGAAGACATTCAATGAAGCGGTACCAGCGATCGTAGACATGCGCAAGGCCGCGGGGAAGCACGTATTGATGGTAGACATGCACTCCGCGGTACCCGCGTCGGGGATCGGAACTCAGTTCGATACAGTGCATCCCAATCCGGATGGTTACAAAGCAATGGCCGGCGTCTGGTATGCGACAATTGCCCCTCTGTTACCTTGAACCGCCTTCGACAATCTCGGAAAGCGTTCTCCGCAACCGCAATCTGGGGCGTGGCCACTGCCGCGGGAACACAATAGCGACCTTACTGACGGCGATTACGCTCGATAAACTGTTCAGTCCGTCCCCCTTGAATCGTGAGCATCTGCACGTCATCTACACAGTTGATGAGCGACTATTCCTCCCGACTCTGCTGTCTCGCATTTACCCTCAAAAGGGACAGCGTGCGAGAGAAAGATTACGTCTCCCTCCTCTTCTGCACACGGAAAGGTGTTCGCGAAATAGGCACCGCCAGCGTACGGACTACTCCTAGAGCCGGCGTCAAGCTCGGCGAACTGCGGCATGCCGTCCATAAAGCCAATAAATCCGCTCCCTAGCGCGGTGGAGAACCAGCAGCCGCATTCGCCTCCTGCGGTTCCACCAAGCACTTCGTCCACAAAATGCATGCAGATGTTGAGCGGCGTCATGCTCGAGTACTGGCGGAAGGGAGACGCCACGAATTCAAGCCTAGTCTCGGTGACTCCGTCGCAATTCAGATCGCCACTTGAGCTCGTGGCCAGGCCGAATCCAGCGCCTGGAAAGCGCAATGCGGTTGTGTCGTCACAATCTTGTGAGTCCATTCCGATCGGCGCCGTCCTCGTCCATGTCTTGCACGAAATGCTAGGAGGAGGCATAGGACATGACTCCTGCCTGCCGATCGCATTCGCCGCAAATCCGTCACCGTCATTGTCGCAGTACCAGCTTTGTGGACTGCATGCGGTCGACGAATCGAGCAACGCAGAACCGGCATCGTCGTTGGAACCATTGCCTGCATCGTTGCTGCCTGTCGGTCCTTCCGCAACAAACGAGCCGTCTTGCGCTAAGGCAACGGCCGAGCCCGAGTCCGCAAGCGGCTCGGTGTGCACATCTTCGAACATCGCGTCTGCGCCCCATCCGCGGATCCCGTCCAACGCGCCGCTATCGCGCGCATCATCGTCGTCGTCTTCGTGTGCGCCCTCCGGCGCACCACCCTCTGCATGGCTCCCCGCGTCAACCGGAACGCAGACTGTTGCAATCTTCTTGAAGCCCTCGCCGCACTTCGGGTTCGAGCATGCAGCGGAAACGAGAACCGCGAAGGCCAAAGCGGTGAGCCAACGTGTCACGACTGTTCTCCTGTGCCGAGTGGGTTGGTGTGGCTCGCGACGCGCCGAATCTAACCCAGTCACGAGGCTCAGGCGAACGCCGAACCGCGCCTTTGCCAGCGCGATCACCGGACGGGGTGCTCGGACGTACGTAGACAAGGTTGGAACTCGCGCTTCGACATCGAACATCGGGTGCTCGCTGTGTCCCTTGTCTGTCGAGGCGCTGGTGCGGGCGGACGAGAAGACGACGCCGTCGCACGGACAGCGTTCGCGAAGCGCAACCTGAGCTCGCGGAAACGCACGCTAAGATCCGTGCACCGGTCCGACTGGGTGACAGCCAACTGAGTCTGGGCTTCGGGGCGGCTCTTACGCAATGACGGCGCGCCCGCTCGACTCGAGCTGACTCAGCGATGCATCGTGCACCTTTGCGAGGTGGTCGGCGATCACCCGCAATACCTTGCCGCGCAGCGCCTTTTCGTGCCCCTCCTCGAAGCTCAGGGCCGATCGTACCCTCGGGCTCGCGGCGCAGGTCGAGGGCGACGTAGCGCTTATCGCCGAGCCGTTTCCTCAACCCGTCAAACTCGGGCGATAATCCGACCGGCCCGGCCCAAGGCCACACTCGATCATGCCCAGCTGGATCAGCGCCAGCTCCACGAAGTTGCTGTGCGCGTAGTAGTCTTCCAACGTGTGCAAGGCCGCCCCGAACAGCATCCTTCCGCGCGGCGTGGGGCCGGCTGCTACCGCTGCGCGCAGCCGGCGCGCAACATGGTCGATGGCGCTCGGACGCGCAACGCCTCCGGAAGAGAGGTTGGTGTCGATGTGACGCTTGAGCCAACTGGTCGGGTTCACCTCGACTGTTGCGGGATCCAAGCGGCATCGAGCGCGGGATCCTGTCTCGTCCCATCGGGGGAGCCCATAAGGATTATCGATATGCTCTTCGGTGCGGGACACGCCTAGGTCGCTCGCATCGACGCAAACTCGTTTCCGTCGCCGAACTCGCGCCGCGCCAGCACGCCAACAATCTTCGTGAGGGTCTCGCGGCTAAAACCCGGGGCCGTGTAATGTGCCCCACACGCTCGCAGGAGTATCGGCACGATCGCCTGCGAGTAGTCTCGCAACCAGTTGCCGAAGTACACCTCTCGACGCCGTCCCGTCCCTACCATCAAAGCCTCGCACGCGACCGAACGCATCCTCGATGGACTCGTGGCCGAATGAATGACCGGGACCTGCGTGACCTTTTCCTCGGCCGGCTCCGAAGTATTCGTACTGGCGCGTGCGCTCGTCGTGGCGCTGCTCCCATTCGCCGAGCACTTCGTCCACCTCGCGACCGAAGTCCCCCGAGGTCGATGTAGAGCTCTTCTTGACGAGTCAGCGATCGATCGTCCTGTGTTAGAAGTTGCACTTCCAGGGGTGCTTGGCCTTCTCATTGATCTTGCAGCTCGTCGCGGCCCCAGCTTGACAAGGGTTCTTACTTTCCGTGGGAAAGTCAGGCCGATACAGAGCGAGGCCAACACGCCGGGCTGCCTCGCCGCCCTTGACGCGGTTGAAATCGCCGCACCCCGCGAACTTCGGTCCGAGGAAGCGCTCGGCCGGCAGACGCCAGGGCGCGAGCGCGTGGTACGCGTCGCGCACAGCGGTCTCGGTGTCGGATCCCAACTCGCCGTCGCACGCGAGATCTGCATGCGCGCGGCCGGGCTCCTGGCAGCGCGTACCCATCGACCCAGAACGTGACGCCCTTCGACACGAGGATCGCGGGCCCGATTAGCGAGGGGTCGGCCTGACGTGGTATGCACCCAGCTGGGCTACGCGATCATGGACCCCCTTCCCCTCGTCTCTCTCCGCGCGCTCCATGCCGAGCTGGCGCCGCAGCTCGAGCCCGGCGCGCGCGCGTGGCTCGAAGGAGCGTTGCGCGATCGACTGCTGCTCGCGGATCCGCTGCGCCTGCGCGTGGCCTTCGCGCAAGTCGCGCGCAAGCTGGGGTCGCGCGGTGAGCTCGTCGATCTCGCGCGCCTGGCGCTCCTCACCGCGGCGCTCGCCGAGCGCACGCCCGAGCAGGCGCTCAGTTTGATCGAGACGCTGTACGAGACGGGCGAGCAGCGCGAGCAGGAGAGCGTGTTGCGCGCGCTCGCGCGACTGCCGCAAGCGGCACGCCTCGGGTCAGTGGCGATCGAGGCGTGCCGCACCAATAGCGTCGCGGTGTTCAGCGCGCTCGCGTGCGACAATCCTTATCCGGCCGCGCACTTTCCGGAGCTGCACTTCAACCAGATGGTGCTCAAGGCGCTCTTCCTCGGCGTTCCTGTCGCGCGCATCGCCGGGCTCGACACGCGCAAGAACGCGGAGCTCTCGCGCATGGTGCGCGCCTACGCGAGCGAGCGGCGCGCCGCAGGTCGTCCGGTGCCTGCCGACGTGGACTTCGTGATCGCGCTGTGTGAAAGGTGACGGCCATGCGTCTGTTCGATCCGCATATCCACATGACGTCGCGCACCACCGACGA
>CAZYWR010000057.1:0-2592 GCA_964651185.1 uncultured Polyangiales bacterium | reverse complement strand
AACGATTCACGCGGACAAGGCCGGCGACCGTCACATGCGGCGCTGGCGCCCGCGCGCCCATGGTCGCGCCACGCGAGTCGCCAAGGGATTGAGTCACATCACCATCGTGCTCGAGACGCACGAGGAGGCCTGAGAATGGGTCAGAAGACACATCCCCATGGATTTCGCCTGGGCGTGAACCGCTCCTGGGCATCCAAGTGGTACGAAGACAAGAACTACGCGCGCTGGCTCCACGAGGACCAGAAGCTGCGCGCTGCGATCAAGAAGAAGTTCGCGCACGCAGGCATCGCCGCGATCGACATCGAGCGCGCGGCGAACAAGGCCAAGGTGGTGATCCACACCTCGCGTCCAGGCATCATCATCGGCAAGCGCGGCGCGGGCGTCGACCAGCTCAAGCAGGAGCTCCAGCGGCTGACCGAGAATGAGCTGTTCATCGACATCCAGGAGATCCGCAAGGCCGAGACCAACGCCCAGCTCGTGGCGGAGAACATCGCCACGCAGCTCGAGCGGCGCGTGGCGTTCCGGCGCGCGATGAAGAAGGCGCTCCAGACCGCGACCAAGTTCGGCGCGAAGGGCGTGCGCGTGCGCACCTCGGGCCGGCTCGGCGGCGCTGAAATCGCCCGCACCGAGAGCTACCGCGAGGGGCGCGTGCCGCTCCACACGTTGCGCGCCGACATCGAGCTCGGCGAAGCGACGGCCTTTACCACCTACGGAACGATCGGCGTGAAGTGCTGGATCTTCAAGGGTGAGATCATTCCCCAGCGGCGCCGCCAGAAGCTCGGCGCCTCGCAGGCCCGCTAATCATTTCGCTCGCGACGCGCCCGCGCGCGCTTCGATGAAGTCAGAGAGACGGTCATGCTTTCTCCCAAGCGAACCAAATTCCGCAAGCAGCAGAAGGGTAAGAACCGCGGTCTTTCGTACCGCGCGTCGAAGGTCGACTTCGGCGACTTCGGGCTGCAGGTGCTCGAGCCGGGGCGCATCACCGCGCGCCAGATCGAGGCCGCGCGTATGGCGATCCAGCGCGCCACCAAACGTCAGGGCAAGCTGTTCATCCGCATCTTCCCCGACAAGCCCGTCACCAAGAAGCCGCTCGAGACCCGCATGGGCCACGGCAAAGGCAGCGTGGAGGAGTGGGTGGCGCTCGTGCAGCCGGGGCGCATGCTCTACGAGCTCGAAGGCGTGGCGGAAGACATCGCGCGCGAGGCGTTCAAGCTGGCCGGCATCAAGCTGTGCCTGCCTACGCGCTTCATGAAGCGGGAGACGCAGCTATGAAGGCCAGTGAGCTCAAGACAAAGAGCGCGGAAGAGCTCGCCGGCATGGTCGGCGAGCTGCGTTCCGAGCTGTTCAAGGCGCGCATCCAGAACCACACGAATCAGCTCGATTCCACGGCCAAGCTGCGCAACCTGCGCCGCGACATCGCGCGCATTCACACGGTGCTCCGTCAGCGGGAGCTCGAAGCCGGCACGAGTCGAAGCGCGCGCTAGCGCGTGCGAGCGGAATAGAAGGCGCGCACTAGCGCGGCGCGAGCGAAAAGATAGGGCAAGCAGGCATGAGCGAAGTCATCCACAAGCTCGAAGAGCGCGGGTTCAAGCGCCATTTGGTGGGACGCGTGGTCAACGACACGCACAGCGCCGGGCGCATGCAGAAGACGGTCGTGGTCGAGGTGGTGAGCCGCTACCGCGATCCCGTCTACGGCAAGTACGTGAAGCGCCGTAAGCGCTTCCACGCCCACGATGAGAAGAACGAGTACCGCACGGCCGATCTGATCGAGATCCGGGAGAGTCGGCCGCTGTCGCGCACCAAGCGCTGGGTGGCGGTGCGGCTCATCCAGCGGCCTGAGGAGGTCTAGTCATGATTCAGACCGAGACCAACCTGGACGTGGCAGACAACAGCGGCGCGCGCCGGGTGCAGTGCATCCGCGTGCTCGGCGGCTCGCAGCGGCGCTACGCCGGGCTCGGCGACATCATCGTGGTCGCCGTGCAGGAGGCGCTGCCGAACGCCAAGGTGAAGAAGGGCGAGGTCGCCAAGGCGGTGGTCGTGCGCACGGCGCGCGAGTACCAGCGCGCCGACGGCACCTACATCAAGTTCGACACCAACAGCGCGGTGCTGATCAATGCGCAGAACGAGCCGATCGGCACGCGCATCTTCGGGCCGGTGGCGCGCGAGCTGCGCGGCAAGAAGTTCATGAAGATCATCTCGCTCGCACCCGAGGTGGTGTGATGGCCAGCAAGATCAAAAAAGGAGATCAGGTGGTCGTGATCGCCGGAGCCCACAAGGGCACGACGGGCACGGTCAGCCGCGTCTTCCCCGAGCGCGATCAGGTGATCGTCGACGGCGTGAACCGGGTCAAGCGACACATGAAGCCGACCCCGCGCATGCCCGAGGGCGGCATCATCGAGAAGGACCGCCCGATCCACGTGTCGAACGTGGCGCTGGTCGATCCTGCGACCGGCAAAGCGACGCGCGTGCGCTTCAAGGTCATCGACGGCAAGAAGACGCGCGTCGCGAAGAGCGGCGCGCAGATTAACCAGGCACCCGGAAACCAGCCCACTCCGTCCGAGACGGAAGCAGACGCGGGCTGTACCCGGTCGC
>CAZYWR010000056.1:0-3984 GCA_964651185.1 uncultured Polyangiales bacterium | reverse complement strand
GGTGGTCTCCACGAGCTCGGCCAGCTGGGTCAGCGGCGCCGCGGCGCTCGGAACCAAGAACTTCTTCACGCTCGAGGCGTCGAACTGGGGCGCTTCGCGGAAGTAGAAGTCGACGCGCTCCGCCGCGTCCGCCAGGGTCGTGGCGCGCAGGCGCACGCTCGCGAACGCCGGCACGAGCCGCGGGACATCCTCGCGCACCTCGAGGCCGCGCGCGCGCACGAACGGGAGCGCCAGCGCGGCGATACGCGCCGGCTCGAGCATGCGCAGGTGCTCGCCCTGCACGGCGGCCAGCTTCTTCAGGTCGTACTTGGCGCCGCCCGCGCCCACATGCTCGAAGTCGAACTTTTCGATCAACTCCGCGCGCGTGAAGATCTCCTGATCGCCGTGGGACCATCCGAGGCGCACCAGGTAATTGATCAGCGCGTCGGGCAGGTAACCTTGCTCCTCGTACTCGCGCACGCTCACCGCGGCGTGGCGCTTGCTCAGCTTCTGTCCGTTCTGGGCCAGAATCACGGGGCAATGCGCGAATGCCGGCGGATCGACCCCGAGCGCGCGGTACAGCAGGATCTGCGGCGCCGTGTTGAGGATGTGCTCCTCGCCGCGGACCACGTGGGAGATGCGCATCCCCGCGTCGTCGACCGCGCAGGCGAAGTTGTAGAGGGGCACGCCGTCGCTGCGCATCAGCACGAAGTCCTGAAGCTCGCGATTCGGGATCTCCAGCGGACCACGCACCAGGTCGCGCCAGCCGGTCGCGCCCGCGCGCGGCGCCCGAAAACGGATCACGTGCGGCGCGTCGCGCAGCTCCGGGGGTCGATCCCGCCACGGGCTCTCGAACACGAAGCCCTCGGCTTTCCCGCCGGCCGCGACGAAGGCGGCGCGCGCGGCGTCCTTTTCTTCGCTCGTGGCGTAGCAGCGGTACGCTTTGCCTTCGGCGATCAGGCGCTCGGCGGCGCCCTGGTAAAGGCCCAGGCGCTCGGTCTGGCGATAAGGCCCAAACGGGCCACCGACGTCCGGCCCCTCGTCCCACTGGAGACCGGCCCAGCGCAGGCCGTCGAAGATGGCCTGGACGGCCTCGGGCGTATTGCGTTCGCGGTCGGTGTCCTCGATGCGCAGCACGAAACGTCCGCCATGACGGCGCGCGAACAGCCAGCTGTAGAGCGCGGTGCGCACACCCCCGATGTGGAGGTAACCGGTGGGAGAAGGTGCGAAGCGCGTGCGGACTGCGTTCATCCGCAAGCGGGTAGCACTCGCACGCCGGGTCGGAAACCCGGGCGCCGCGCCCTGCTTCGCAGCCGCGAAGGGACACGGCCCGTCACGATCCACCGGCGCATGGCCCGTGGAGCGGGCCGGGGGCCGTCTGCGCGCGGTCTGAGCCCCAGGAAAAAAATGGCTCAAGCGAGCTTATTTTCTGGGACAGAACGGCGCTTACTGCGACTAGGATCTGGCGACGCGTGGGGCGCGACGCACGGTGGGGGACCGCTGCGTGCGCCGCGGAGGTGCATGAGCAAAGCCGAATCAACGAAGGTCGAGCGGCGGACGGCCAGGCGCTACCGCGTTCCGGGGAGCGCGCGCGTGTTCTGGGACGGCGACGGCGCGGCCGTGACGATCGCGGACATGTCGGCCGGAGGCTGTCTGGTGATCGGGCCGCGTCTGCCCGAGGTCGGCACGCGCGTGTTCCTCTCGCTCGACATCGGCGGGCTTCCGAACGTGCGGCTCCCCGCGATCACCGTCCGCGTCGAAGCGCGACGCTCGGCGCGCGAGCAAGACCACGACGGCGCCGATGAGGAGCGCATCGCCGCCGTGTGCTTCGACGTACCGAAGGCGAGCGTGGGCGGCCTCGACCAGCTGCTCGCGCAGCACGTGCAGGTCGCGCTCCGCGAGCCGCACGCCCCCGACGGGCATGCACGCGCAAACGAGCCCCAGGCGGGAGGGCGAAGTCCCGCGCACGAGCGCGAGGGCATGCTTACGGTGCTGCTCGTGGACAGCGATGAGCGCTCGCGCGACCGCATCGCCCACACCTTGCGCGCGATGGGCGCGCAAGTGCGGGCGGTCGACAGCGCCGCGCAAGCCATGCGCGAGGCGAGCAAGCTCGCCGCGAGCGTGGTGCTCGCCCGTGCGGACGTGGAGGGGCTGGCGGCGCTCTCGAGCGTGAGCCACGAACGGCCCAGCGCGTTTCGCGTGGCGTTCGGCCGCAAGCCTGCCGTCGACTCGGCGCTCGCGCACGGCATCGCGCAAGGGACGGCGGACGATCCCTGCTCCGCCAAGTGCCTGGGCGAGCTCCTTCGACGCGGGCGTTCGGCGCCGCCTTGAAGGCTGCTGCTACACTCGCGCGATGAGCTCCCTTCCAGCCCACGCGCCCGCAGCCGTGCGCGCGCTCGGCACGTATCCGTTTGGTGAGCGCGCGATCGCGCGCTTCGAGCTCGACAACGGGCTGAAGTTGTTGACGCTGCAGGACGCGTCGGCTCCGGTCGTCAGTTATCACACCTGGTTCGGCGTGGGATCGCGCCATGAGCGGCCCGGCAAGACAGGACTCGCCCATCTGTTCGAGCACCTGATGTTCAACGAGACCAAGAACCTGCCCGCGGGCGAATTCGATCGCACGCTCGAAGCTGCGGGCGGCGAAGTGAACGCGGCGACCTGGGTGGACTGGACGTTCTACTACGAGAACGTGCCGAGCTCGGAGCTCGCGCTGGTGGTGCGGCTCGAGGCGGAGCGCATGCAGAACCTGGTCTTGCGCGAGCCGCAGGTCCAGTCGGAGAAAGAGGTGGTCGCGAACGAGCGGCGCTATCGCGTGGAAGACGACGTAGAGGGCGCCGTCAACGAGCTCCTCTATAAGACGGCCTTCACCGTGCACCCTTACCATTGGCCCACGATCGGCTGGATGGAAGACATCGAGGGCTTCACTACGCAAGACTGCGAGGCGTTCTACGGCACCTACTACGCGCCCAACAACGCGACCATCGTCGTCGTCGGCGACTTCGACCAGGAGGCGCTCTTGGGCGAGGTGGCCCAGCACTACGGCGCCATTGCCCGCGCAGAGCTCCCCGCCCATCACTTCGAGCGCGAGCCCGAACAGGCCGGGGAGCGCCGGCTCCAGATCGAAAAGCCGACGCCGACCGAGAAGCTGGCCCTCGGCTACAAGGCGCCCGCGCTCGGCGAGCCCGACTACGCGGCGCTCACGGTGCTCAACGAAGTGCTGTTCGGCGGCAAGAGCTCGCGTCTGTACCGAGCGCTCATCGGCGAAGGCGAGCTGGCGGGCGAGGCCCGAGGATCGCTCGCGCCCTCGCGCGACCCCGCGCTCTACGAAATCTGGGTTTCGCTGCGCGAAGGGCGGCGCGCCGAGGAGGGCCTGGCGGTGGTCGAGCAGGTGCTCGCGGACGTGGCGCGCGCCGGCGTGAGCGAACAAGAGCTCGAGAAAGCCAAGAATCGGCTCGAGCTCGGGTTCCTACACGGGCTGGAGACGGCCAGCGGCAAGGCAGAGCAGATCGGCTTTTACGAGACCGTCCTCCAGGACGCCGGGCGGATCTTCCGCCAGCTCGAGCTGTATCGTGGCGTGCAGGCGGAGGCGATCCGCGCGCTCGCGGCGCGGCGCCTGGTTCCCGCGGCGCGCACCACCATCCTCGTGCGGCCGAAGCTCGGCGCCGAAGGCGCAGAGAGCGCCGCAGAGCCCGCGCGCGCGGGCGAGCGCGATGCCGGAGACCGCACCGGCGTAAGCGAGCGAAAGGTGGAGGCATCGTGATGCCGGATCGCGTGCCCGCGCAGGCCGACCCGCTGTTCGTCGAGGAGAGCCACGACCTGCCGCTCGTCCACTTTCAGATCGTGCTGCTCGGTGGCAGCAGCGAAGATCCCCCGGGGCGCGAGGGCTTGACGCGGCTCAGCGCGCGCATGCTCCGGCGCGGCACCCAGAGGTCGGCCGCACGCGCGATCGAAGAGGCGTTCGACGGGCTGGGCGCGGTGCTCGCGATCGACACGACGCCGAGCTTC
>CAZYWR010000055.1:0-2950 GCA_964651185.1 uncultured Polyangiales bacterium | reverse complement strand
GCCTGAGGCCGATGAGGCGTGTCCGGGTGCTCCGCGATCAGCCGCTCCAGGTCGGCCGCGGCCGCTCGCTTCTGCCCGCCGTGCTCGTGCGCGAGCGAGAGGTTGATCAGCATCTCCGGCCGGCGCGAGAACTCGTAGGCGCTGGCGAACTCGTGGGCGGCATCGTCCCAGCGCTGCGCGGCAAAATACGACTCGCCCGCGACGAAGTGCGCGCGCGCCCGCTCATCATCGAGCGGCGACTCGTCAAGCGCGCGCCGGGCGCCCGCAGGCGGTGCGGGCTCGCCGGCCATCTCGGGAACGGCGCGCTGGGGATCCGGCTCCGCTGGCGCCTGCGCGCGCGCTGCGCTCGCCACGGCGAACAGCGCCGAGGCTAATCCCAGCAGACCTGCAAGCTCGTGCCGGCGCACCAAATGCCACATCTCGAACGCCGATCCTAGCGCCGTCGCCAGCAAGCTTTCTACCGGGGTGGGCCACAAACGGTGCGCTGGACGCAAGAGTCGCCGCTCGCTCCTGTCCCGGTGCGCGGGCGCCCGTGAGGCAGCTTGCCTCGCGCGGCTCCGAAAACGCGCACACACGGCCCCCGACCAGCGCAGCGCGTAGGTCCGAGCCGGCCGTCGAAAGCGCGCACACGTGCGGGGGAATGCGTCGACAACCGGAGTCCTTCTGATTAAGCCTTCAGGGTGCGACTTGAACACATCGGGGTGGTCGGGAACTGTCAGTTCGCTGCGCTGATCGATCGATCGGGCGCGGTGGTGTTTTGTTGTCTGCCGCGCTTCGACTCGGAGCCGATCTTCTGCTCCTTGCTCGACGAGCGTGAAGGGGGCTCGTTTCGCGTCGCGGCGGCGGACGGCTCGCAGGGCGTGCAGCGTTATCTCGACAACAGCAACGTGCTCGAGACGCGCTTCACGACGCCCGAAGGCAGCTTCCGCGTGCTCGATTTCGCGCCGCGTTTCCTGCAGTTCGATCGCATGTTCCGGCCGACGAAGCTGGTGCGCATCGTGGAGCCGCTCAGCGGCACGCCCCGCGTTCGTATCGAGTGCGACCCGGTGCTCGGCTGGTCGAAGCGCAAGCCCGCGCGCGACGCCGGCTCCCACCACGTCTCCTATCTCGGCTTTCCTTGCGAGCTGCGCCTCACCACGGACGTGCCGCTCTCGTACCTCGATGGGATCCCCTTCGCGCTCACCGAGAAGAAGCACCTGGTGCTCGCCTGGGGCGACCCCGTCGAGGAGCCCCTGCCGCCCCTGTGCGACCGCTTCCTGATCGAGACGAATCGCTATTGGCAGCGCTGGGTCAAGCATTGCGACATTCCGCCCTTGTTCCAGCACCAGGTGATCCGCTCGGCCTTGGCGCTCAAGCTCCACTGCTTCGAAGACACGGGCGCCATCGTGGCGGCCATCACCACATCCATCCCGGAGGCCCCGGGCAGCGGTCGCAACTGGGACTATCGCTACTGCTGGCTGCGCGACGCCTACTACGTGCTCGATGCGTTCCGTCTGCTCGGGCACTTCGAAGAGCGCGAGCAATTCATCAGCTACCTGCTGAACATCGCCGGCGGCACGCCGGACCTCGATCTCGCGCCGCTCTATCGCGTGGACGGCCGCTGCGACCTCGACGAGCACATCCTGGCCCACTGGCCGGGCTACGAAGGCGATCCGCCGGTGCGCATCGGCAACGGCGCCGCCACGCATCACCAGCACGATATCTTCGGCGAGATGGTGCTCGCGCTCACGCCCATCTTCATCGACGACCGCTTCAAGGCCGAGCAGACCAAAGCCACGCTCGAACTCCTGTTCTCACTGACCAACAAGGCGATGCGCGTGGCCGGCACCCCTGACGCAGGCATCTGGGAGGTGCGCAAGCAATGGGAGCCGCAGACGTTCTCCACCATCATGTGCTGGGCCGCGGCCGACCGTATGGCCAAGGTGTGCGCACGCCACGCGCCTGACCGGCGCGCCGAGTTCACGGCCGCGGCGGAGAAGATCCGCGGCGAAATCCTCGACCGCGCCTACGATCCCAAGCTCAATAGCTTCGTCGCTACCTACGGAGGCAAAGACCTCGACGCCTCGCTGCTGCAGGCCGTCACCTTACGCTTTCTGCCGCCCAACGATCCGGCGATGGCCGGGACGATCGACGCGATCGTACGTGACCTCGGGCGCGAGCGCTGGCTCTTGCGTTACCGCCACGACGACGGCCTCGGCGTGACCACGGCCGCATTCGTGATCTGCACGTTCTGGCTGATCGAGGCGCTCGCCGTAGTCGGCCGTGTGGACGAGGCACGCCAGGCGCTGGCACGCGCCTGCGAGGCCCTGACCCCGCTCGGGCTGATGTCAGAAGACTGGGAGACTTCGACCATGCGCATGTACGGCAACTTCCCGCAGGCGTATTCGCATGTCGGCCTGATCCACGCAGCGTTCGCCGCCTCGCCCAAGTGGGACGAGGTCCTCTGAGGAGCACGGAGTAACGAGATGAAGCGCGAGAAGAGACCGACCAAGAAAGAGCGCAAAGCCGCCGAGCGCGCGACCGTCCCCGCGCGCGCCATGGCCGCACAGCAGCACGAACATCAGCACGCCCATATCCACTGCATCGCCTGCGGCAAGCACCTCGACCCAGATATGTTCGGCGAAGCAAACGGCGCCGACTTCTACCGCTGCCAGCACGGCACCAATTTCCCGCACTGCGTCGCGTGCGGCGGGCGCGCCAAAGAACTCGTCGACGAGCACGACCGCACCGGCAAGCCTGTGCAGAAGGTCGCGGCCTGGCATTAACTTGGAGCGCTGCGAGCGGGGCGGTGCCGCAGCGGGGTGGGGGCTGGCGGCGGGCGCGTTCGCGACTGATCCTTCGCTTGCAGCGTTCAAGTCGTGTGCAGCCTGACACGTTAGCCACGCGTACCGGCGAACACTTCGTGCGCCGTTACGCGTGGTCAAACGAAGCCTGCGAGATTTGTAGGCCC
>CAZYWR010000054.1:0-2557 GCA_964651185.1 uncultured Polyangiales bacterium | reverse complement strand
TCTCCACGCGCCCTAGACGCCGAGTACCGCCCGAATGCGGGCCGTGACTTCGTCCAGGGTGCCAACGCCGTTCACGGACTCGACCAAGCCGCGCGCCAGGTAGTAGCCGAGCACGGGCCGGGTCTTGTCCTGATATTCGGTGAAACGCTTCCGGACGACCTCTTCGGTGTCGTCCTTCCGTTGCACCAATTTCCCCGCCAAATCCGAGGGGGGCGGATCATAGCGCAGGTGATAGATGCGTCCAGTCTCTTCGTGGATGCGCCTGCCCACCGCGCGCTCGATCATCTCCTCGAGCGGGACCTCGATCGAGATCACTTTGTCGATGCGTCGGCCGAGCTTGGCGAGCATCGCATCGAACGCGCTGGCTTGCGCCACAGTGCGTGGATAGCCGTCGAAAATCGCGCCCTTGGCGGATTCGGGCTGGTTCAGCCGCTGTTCGATGAGGGTCAGGACCAGCTCGTCCGGGACGAGCAGGCCCTGGGACATGTAGCTGTCGAAGCGCTTACCGAGCTCGGAGCCAGACGCGCGCTCGGCGCGCATCATGTCTCCCGTGGATACCTGAGGGACCCCGAGTAGGCTCACCAGGCGCTTCGCCTGGGTGCCTTTGCCCGCCCCAGGGGGCCCAAACAGTACGAGGTCCACCGGTTTATCCCCTTCGCGCTCGGATGCGTGGACCGCGCGGGCCGGTCAACCCCTCGTAGTGACGCGTGATCAGATAGGACTCGACCTGCTGCACAGTATCGAGCGCGGTGCCGACGACGATCATGATGGACGTGCCACCGAAGTAAAACGGGACATGGAAGTAAGTTTGCAGCAGCGACGGGATCGTGCACACAAATGCGACGTAAAGCGCACCGCCCGCGGTCAATCGCATGGCGATTCGGTCAATGTAGTCGGCGGTGCTCTTGCCGGGCCGCACGCCGGGGATGAACGCGTTCTGCTTCTTGAGGTTGTCGGCGACCTCGACCGGCTGGAACGTCACCGACGTGTAGAAGAACGCGAAGAACACGATCATCACCACGAAGACCGTGAGATACGCCCAGCTCCCGGGCGTCAGGGCGTTGGTCACCCACTCCATGCCGGGCAGGTTGAGACGCTGCAGTGTCTGGGGGAAGAGCAGCAGCGACGACGCGAAGATGGGCGCGATCACGCCGCTCATGTTCACGCGCAGCGGCAGGTGCGAGGTCTGCCCTCCGTACATCTTGCGCCCGACCATGCGCCGCGCGTAGTGGATCGGAATGCGGCGCTGCGCGCGCTCCACACGGCAGATCACCCACACGATGCCCAGGCAGATCGTGCACACGAGCAACAGGCTGACCGGCTGTAGGCTCTCGCTGGTCTTGAGCAACGACGCGGTGCGAAAGAGCGCATCGGGCAGATCCGCACAGATGCCCGCGAAGATGATCATCGAGGTGCCGTTGCCGATGCCACGCTCGCCGATCTGCTCGCCCAGCCACATGATGAACGAAGTCCCAGTGGTCAGCGAGACCATCGTCATCAGGCGAAAGCCCCAGCCCGGATCGCGCACCACGTCGCCGTACTGCGTCGAGCCGTTCAGCCCTTCGAAGTACATGGCTAAGCCGGTGCTCTGGACGATGCTGATGAGCACGGTGCCGTAACGCGTGTACTGGTTGATCTTGCGCTGACCCGCCTCGCCCTCCTTGCGCATCTCCTCGAGCGGCTTGATGACCACAGCCATCAGCTGGAGGATGATGCTCGCTGAGACGTAAGGCATGATGCCGAGCGCAAAGATCGACAGCTGCTCCAGCGCGCCTCCCGAGAACATGTTGAACATGCCGAGGAAGGTCGCGCTCTGATCGGCGACGATCGACTTCATCACGTTTCGATCGACGCCGGGCGTCGTGACGAAGATGCCGATGCGGTACACGGCCAGCATCCCGACCGTGAACAGGATGCGGCGGCGCAGCTCCGGAACCTTGCCGATATTGGCGAAGATACTCACTGAACCACCTCATTCACCGCCGGCGCCCGGCGGGTTGTCGTCCACTGGGCCGGCTTCATTCATCGCCGAGCCCCTCCTGGGCGCTCGGGCTTTGCGCATCGCCGAAGCCCTCGGGACCCGGCAGCTATCATTCCGTGCTCAACAGACCTCGGCGATGGGCGGTCGTCGCTTTCGCCAGCACTGCCCGCAGGAATCACTCTTGGCCCTGTCCTACCGCCGCAGCCATCACTCCGAGTCGCGCGGCCCTCGGGTGGGACGCGGCAAAAGCTCGATCGTGCCGCCAGCTTTCTCGATCTTCTCGCGCGCGCTCGCGCTCACTGCGTTCACCTTGACGGTCAGGGCTCGATCGAGCTCGCCGTCACCCAGCACTTTGACGCCATCCCAGCTGCCGCGCACGAGGCGTCGTGCGCGGAGCGCCGCCTCGTCGATCGCGCTCCCGGCCTCGAAGCCTGCCAGCTCCTCCACATTCACCGGCGCATAGCGAACGCCGAAGATGTTGTTGAAGCCGATCTTAGGCAGCCGGCGCTGCAGCGGCATCTGGCCGCCCTGGAAGCCGAGCCGCTTCATCGTGCCGCGGGCCTTCTGACCCTTTTG
>CAZYWR010000053.1:0-6337 GCA_964651185.1 uncultured Polyangiales bacterium | reverse complement strand
CCGCGGCGCGCGCGTTCGCCTGCCGGATCAAGGTCTCGACGCGATCGGAGACCGTGAGCTTGGCGGAGGCCTCGGCCACGCGGCTCTGGGACTGCGCGCGCATCAGCTCGAGGCTCGAGACGCGCGCTTCCGCCGCGGCCAGCGCCGAGGCCGCGACGTCGCGCGCGGTCTGGGCCTGATCGCGTTGCGCTCGCGAGAAGGCACCGGTCTGGAACAAGTCTCGCGCGCGTTGCAGGTCGAGCTCGGCTTGCGCGAGCTTGGCCTTGGCGGTCGCCACCTCGGCGACGCCTTCGCGGATCTCGTCGTCTGAAGCGCGGGCGCCGGCCGTGTTCGTGTGCAAGTTGGCGCGGGCGACGGCGCGGTTACCGACCGCCTGGGCAGCTGCGAGCTCCGCGTCGGCCGCGGCGCCGTCGGCCTGTGCCTGGGCCGCAGCCAGCGCGGCTTCGGCTTGCGCGAGCTTGGCCTCGAGCGGGGCGGCCTCGAGCTCGGCCAGCACGTCTCCGCGGCGCACGGTCTGGTTCTCCGTGAAGAGCACGCGCGCCACGGTCCCGCCGATGCGGGCCGGCACGGCGACCACGTCCGCGTCGACCTGCGCATCGTCGGTGCTCTCGATGCCTCGGGTCACGTACCAGTAGCCCGAGCCGGCCAGCGCGGCGATCAGGCCCAGCGCCGGAAAGAGCTGCGCTTTGCGCAACTTGGAAGGCTTGGGGAGGAGCGCAACGGGCGGCGCCGAAAGCTCCTCGGCAGAGGCGCCGGACAACTGATCGACGGTGATGGCGGGACGCATGGGACTCGATCTCCTTATCGCAACTTATAGTTGCCATAATGACCATGCCCGTTTATTTTGGCAACAAGATTGTTGCCATTATGCGAAGCGCTATGAGATCACCTGCGAATGAGGGAGAGCCAAGATCCGGGTTGGGGTCGCGCGCGCGGCCACGAGGCCGCGTCGTGAGTCGCGGTTCGCAGCGGCCCGCTTCGCTGCGTCCGACGCGCCGCACCGAAGGTGTGCGCGTGCAAGGAAGGAGCGCGCGTGTGGTGGAGAGCGTGCTCTCCGCCACGCTCGAGGAGCTCGGGCGCGTCGGTTACGGGGCGCTGCGCATCGAAGACGTCGCGGCCCGCTCGGGCGTGAACAAGACCACCATCTACAGGCGTTGGGTCCACAAGAGCGAGCTCGTCGCGGCCGCCATCGAGCGCATGTCCGAGGAGCCCGTCATCGATGATCTCGGGTCGCTGCGCGATGATTTGCGCGCGATGCTCGGCGAGTTCGTGGCGCGGGTCGACACGGCGCGCGGTCGCGGCATCGTACGCATGCTGCAGACGGAGCGCGCCGACCCGGAGGTCGCGGGCATCATTCGTAACCTGCGCGCGCGCCATCAGCGGGCGCGACGCGTGTTGTTCGAACGTGCGCTGGCGCGCGGCGAGATCCCGGCGGGCTCCGACGTCGCACTGCTGATCGAGCTGACCATGGCGCCCGTGATCGCGCGCGTCGTGCACCTCGAGATCGAGGCCGATCCGAGCTTCTGGCAGGCACATATCGACATGATCGTGGCTGGCGCGCGCGCCGGCGCCGCGGTGCGGTCGCGCTGACGCGTACCGAAGCGTGCGCGCGGCGCCCCGCTGTCGCAGCGGTCCTGGGCGGCGCCCACTTCGGTGACCGCAAGCTTGGCGTTGCGCGCGGCGCGCACTAACTAGGCGCCGTGTTCTTTGCGCTCTCGAAGATCTTGGACGTACTTTTTTCGCCGCTGTTCTGGGCGCTCGCCTTGGGGGCGGCCTGCGCGCTGGCCGCGCATCGGGAGCGCGTCCGCGCCGCCCGCGCGTTCGGCCTGGCGGCGTGGCTCACGCTCTATGTCCCGGCGAGCGGATGGTTCGCGGCCGCGCTGTTCGGCTACGTGGAGCGCTTCGACGGCCCCACGATGCGGCCGGGCGTGCGCTACGACGCCGTGATCTTATTGGGCGGCTTCATCCGCCGCGGCGTGGAGCGCCCGTTCGAGCTCGCCGAGAGCGCCGACCGCCTGGTCGAAACTTGGCAGCTGCTCGCTTCCGGGCGCGCCGCGCAGGTCGTGATCTCGGGCGGCCGCACGGGGTCGTCGCCTCCCGAGGCGGACGTCGCCGCAGACTTGCTCCAGCAGCTCGGCGTGGCGCGCTCGCGCATGCTGCTCGGACGCGAGAGCCGGAACACGCGCGAAAACGCGCTCGAGGTGCGCGCGATCGCAAAGCGCGCGAAGCTCGGGCGCATGGTGCTGGTGACCAGCGCTTTTCACATGCAGCGCGCGCTCGAATGCATGCGCGCGGTGGGGCTTCGTCCCGATGCGCTCGCGACCGACTACCAGGCCCCGGAACTCGCGAGCTGGTGGGACGCGCTCTTGCCGCGCGCCGCGCACCTGGCGGTCTCCGAGCGCGCGCTGCGCGAGTTGGCCGGCCGCGCCGTCTATCGCTTGCGCGGATACGCGCGCTGAAGGAACGGTGGCGTCTGGGAGCTCGCGCGTCCCCGCGCGGGCAGCTATCTCTCGGTGCCATGTCCGCCACGGTCGTCGATCCTGCCGAAGTTGCGGCCGCCTTCCGCAGTGCGCTGCGCGCGGAGGTCGCGGCGCTGCCGGAGCCCCTCACCCTCGCCGGGTTGCTCACCGAGGGCCACGCGCCGTCCGCGACGTACGCGAAGTACACGCAGAAGGGGTGCGAGGAGCTCGGCATCCGCTTCGATCTGCGCATGGTGGCGCCCGACGATGCGGAGCGGGCCCTGCGCGAAGCGAGCGGCGACCCGACCGTGCACGGCATCCTCGTGTACTATCCGCTGGCCGGGCCGGAGCGCGACCCGTGGCTGCGCGAGCTGGTCGATCCGCGCAAGGATATCGAAGGACTGCACTCGTTCTGGGCGCGCTGTCTGTACGAGAACCGCCGGTTTTTGGACGCGGCCCGCACCAAGCGCACCATCCTCCCCTCGACGCCGCTCGCGATCTTGAAGCTGTTGGAGAGCGCGGGTGCCGGGCGGCCCACCCAAGGCGCGCGTCCGCTCGCGGGCGTGCAGGCCTGCGTGTTCAATCGCAGCGAGGTCGTCGGCCGGCCGCTCGCCGCCATGATGGCGAACGACGGCGCGGAAGTGGTGTCGTTCGACGTCGACGGCGCGCGCTTGTTCGTGCCGGATGACGAGAGCGGCGCGCACCGCACGCGCGCGCCCGCGATCACGCGTGCCGCCGCGCTGGCGCAGGCGGACGTGGTGATCACCGGCGTGCCGAGCCGCGCCTTTCCGCTGGTGCGCGGAGACGAGATCAAGCCGGGCGCCGTGTGTTTGAACTTCTCGACCTTCCGCAACTTCGACGACAGCGTGCTCGAAGTGGCGCGCGTGTTCGTGCCGCGCGTGGGTCCGATGACCGTCACCATGGCGCTGCGCAACACGGTCCGGCTCTATCGCCACATCCACGGCTAGGATAAGATGCCCGTCCTGGGGGGAGAGGATGGGCAGAGAGAGCTCGTGGACCGCGCGCGCGCTGACGTGCGCGCTGCTCTTCGCTGGCTGTTCGGACGATACGGGCGCGCCGCAGGCGGACGCGGGACCAGGTGACGGCGCGCTGCCGATCTCGGACGCAGGGGGGATCGACGGCGGCGTCGCCGAGGGCGGACTCGACGCCGGCGGACTGCTCGATGCCATCCTTCCCGCGGGCGACACGGGCGCGCCTGCGGCCGATGGTGCAGGGCCGATCGCGAAGGGTAAGGTGCTCGGGCGCGTGACGTATGCCGACGGCACCGCGCTCGGCCAGGTCCAAGTGCGCATCGGCAGCCAGCTCTACCGGAGCGACAGCCGTGGCGTGTTCTCCGCCGCCGACGTCGGCGAAGGCGAGCAGGAGATCTCGATCGACGACGCGCACGCCACGGCCGCCCAGGTCCGCGTCAGCGTGCAGCGCGATCAGCTCGCCCAGACCGAGCTGTTCGTGCTGCCGCTGAAGCGGCTCGACGTGGCCGCGGTCGAGAGCGGCGGCGACTTCAGCGACAGCGCCGATCCCGACCAGGTCAAGGTGCGGCTCCCGGCCAACGGGCTCACGCGCCTCAGCAGCGGGACCGCGGCCAGCGGGCCGGCGGAGGTCCGCTACGGCGTGCTCAAACAGGCGGCCGACGTCAAAGCCGCGCCTGCGCGCCTCACGGCCGTCATGGCCGACCATGACGTCGATCTCGAGAGCTTCGGCGCGATCGACCTGCGCGTCGTGCAGAACGAGGAGGCGCTCCAGCTCAGCGCTGAGGCCGATCTCGAGCTGCCGCTCGGGCCGAACAGCCTCGCGGATCAGAGTCAGATCGACAGCTGGTCCTTTGATCCGGGGGCGGGCCGCTGGCGCCTCGAGGGCAAGGCCACCATCGACAAGAGCGTCGGAACGAACGGCATCGCCCGGCTGAAGCTGACGCATCTCTCCTGGTGGACGGTCGCCGAGCCAGCGCAGAGCCAGACCTGTCTGACGGGCAAGCTGCTTAGCGATACGCAGCAGCCGCTTTCGTCGATCTGGGTCGACGCGACCGGCAGCGATTACTGGGGGAGCTCTGGTGCGTTCACCGATGCGCAAGGGCAGTTCTGCCTGAACGTGAAGCAGGGCTCGAGCAACACGTTGAGTGCCTTCGGCCTGTACGCCACCAGCTACTTCGAGTGGAAGCAGGACGCGAGCGCAGGCTCCACGGCCGCCAGCTGCGGCGCAGCCGGTTGCGCCGATCTCGGCAATATCGTCGGAACCTCGCTGTTCGACCAATGCACGGGCGACGTCACCCACGACCAAAACCACGTGCTGATACTCTCGAGCGGCGATACCGAGCTCGACGGAACGCTCACGCAGGCCCTGATGAGCTACGGACACGTGGTCACGGTGGGCGTGCCGTACACACAGTTCGACGGAACCGTAGATCTCTCGCCTTACGACGCCGTGTACCTGCAGGCGAACCAAAACTGGGGCGCTGGCGACATGCCCGTCGCGGGCCAACGTCAGCTCATCAACTGGGTCAACTGCGGCGGCGGTCTGGTGACGACCGAGTGGACGACCTGGAAGATCGGCTCGGGCAGCTTCCAGCTCATCGACGCGATCTTCCCGGCCGCCCGCACCACCGCCTACTCGTACGTGACGACGGAGACCTACGTGAAGGCCACGCCGGACGACACGATCAATACCGGGCTCCCCGACAGCTTTACGTTCACCACGACGGACTACGGCGGCACAGAGTCGCAGCTGACGCCGCGGCCGGGCGCGGCGACCTATTACACCAGCATGATGATGGCCGCGGGGCTCTTGGGCTGGTCGTATAACCTCGGACGCGTGGCGAGCTTCTCGACCACGGTCGGAACGAACGAGGCCGCGGACGCGAACTTCATGCGACTGCTCGCCAACACCTTGGACTGGACGCAGCGCGACCCGGCAGCACCGGTCTCCATCGCGACCACGACCACGACCACCGCGACCGTCACGGCGGCACCCTGAGGGACCGCGGCAGGTTTGTCGCAAGGAGGAGGCGATGGAACTCGGACTGAAGAACCGGCGCGCTCTCGTCAGCGGCTCCACAGCCGGGATCGGTTATGCCATTGCGCGCGAGCTGGCTCGCGAGGGCGCAGAGGTGATCCTCAACGGTCGCACGCAGGGGCGGGTCGACCGCGCGCTCGCCAGCCTGCGCCAGGCGGTGCCCGACGCGAAGCTGCGGGGCGTCCCGGCCGACCTGAGCGGCGCTGCCGGCGCCAGCGAGCTGGTCTCGCGCATCGCGGAGATCGACATCCTGATCAACAACGTCGGCGTCTTCGAACCGCGCAGCTTCGACCAGATCGCGGACGCGGAGTGGCTGCGCATGTTCGAGACGAACGTACTGTCCGGCGTGCGCCTTGCGCGCGCCTACGTACCGGGGATGAAACGGCGCGGATGGGGACGCGTGATCTTCATCTCGAGCGAGTCTGGATTGAACGTGCCGGTCGAGATGATCCACTACGGTATGTCCAAAACCGCGCAGCTGGCGATCGCCTCCGGGTTGGCCAAGGACTGCGCCGGCACGGGGGTGACCTCGAATGCGATCTTGGTCGGACCGACCGCGTCCGAGGGCGTGGGCGCGTTCGTCGATCGGCTGGCGCGCGAACGCGGCGTGACGCGCGCGCAGATGGATGAAGACTTCTTCCGCAGCGCGCGCCCGACCTCGCTGCTCAAGCGCTTCATCGCGCCCGAAGAGGCGGCGCATCTGGTCGTGTACGTGGCCAGCGACCTCGCCTCCGCGACGACCGGCGCAGCGTTGCGCGCCGATGGCGGCGTGGTGCCGACGATCGTTTAGCTTTGGCCGTGCGCGCGCGCACCCGCTGCGATACACCCCGCGTGGCAGTTCGCCCCAC
>CAZYWR010000052.1:0-3518 GCA_964651185.1 uncultured Polyangiales bacterium | reverse complement strand
CCCCCGGGCGCGGCGCGCCGGGGGGGCCGATGGCCGTGCGGGGCGCGCCGCGCGCTGCGGCGAGCCCGTACGGCGCCTTCAGCGCACTTGCGTCGGCCTACGGCCCGCCCAAACCGCGCGCCTTGAGCTGGCGCTCCAGCGCGGGTTGCTGCGCGATCATGGCGTCGACGATCGCATCGCCGTACTCGTCGCGCTGCTCGCGCAGCGACTCGATGTCAGCTTGCGACTTCTTCATCTCGGCGATGCTCTTGTCCAGGTCGGACTGCGCTGCAGCCGGGACTTTGTCGCGCATCTTCTCCATCTCGGCGATGTGCGCGAACGACTGCTGCAGCATGGGGTTCGCGCGCGCGTGCACGCCTCCGGCGATCTTGTCGAGCGCATCGATCTCGGCTGGGGTAAGGCCGTGCTTCTTCTGCAGCGCCGCCGTCTTTTGGCTGAAGTCTTGGTTTTTCTGCGCGAGCTCGTCGATCGCTTGATAGCTGCCGAGCGCGCCTTCGTACTTGCCCGCCTTGGCCTTGTCACCCATCTCACCCAACGTCTTCTTGGCGTCCATCAAGAGCGTCCAGTACTCGTCTTCGAAGGTCACGTACGCTTTGGCTTTGTCAGCGGTCAGTTGGAGCGCTGGCTTGCTGGCTTGCGCCGTTTCTGCAGGGGCCGGAGCCGTGGCGTTGGCGGGCTGCGCCACGGCCGCTCCCTCGCTGCTGCTCTTGCCGCAACCGAGAGCGAGACAAAGCAGGAAAGCTGAGCAGACAGAAGTTTTCATCCACACCTCCGCGCGCGGGCACGCGCCCGCACGCCCAGTCATTTGCGATGGCGCAGGTCGCCGCAAGCCGAGACCACCCGCTACACGCGCAATTTGCCCGAAAGCCTGCGCGGAAGACGGCGCGGCGCATCGCGTGAGCGCGCGCGTCGCACATCGCGTGCGGCGCGCATCTCCGCACCCTGATGCATCTTGCGAGCTCGCTCGCGTTGCGGCGCGAAGACCACATGGGCGCACTCTCAACGCGGCGAAAAAACTGATTTTCGTGTGAACCGATCGCGAGCGGGCCGCGCCACTAACGCCTGCCATGACCCGCTCGCGCGCCATCGTCACAAACTGTCTACTCGCCTTGCTCGGCGGCTGTACCGGCAGCATCGGCAACCCCGCTGGCCCCGAAGGCTCAGACAGTAGCGGGCTCGGCGCCGCCGGAGCGACTGGCGTCGGGGGCGCAAAGGGAGTCTCCGGCGGCGCGGCCACGACCGGTGCGAACGCGAGCACCCCATCGAGCTCCGCGACCGGCGCAAACACAGTGGGTGGTGCCGCGGGCACATTGACCGCGAGCTGCGTGACCAAAGCGGTCGGCGCCAACGCGATGCGCCGCCTGACGCACCGCGAGTACGCGAACGCGGTGCGCGATCTGCTCGGGCCCACCGCGGTCGTGGATCAGGCGTTCGCGCCCGACACGCAGAGCGAGCTGTTCGACACCATGGCCGCGCAGAGCGTGTCCAGCCTGCTCGCCGATCAATACCTCGATGCGGCGACCCAGCTCGCGCAAGACATCCCGGACATCAAGGGCCTGCTCGGCTGCGATCCGGCGGGAAACCAAGGCGCGACCTGCGTCAGCAACTTCGTCAAGAAGTTCGGGCGCCGCGCTTACCGCCGCGATCTGACGGACACCGAGCAGAAGACGTTGGGCGCGCTCTACGATACGACGCGCGGCGCTTCCGACGCTTCCACGGGCGTGCAGGCCGTCGTGGCCGCGGTGTTGGCCTCGCCCAACTTCCTGTTCAGGCCGGAGTTCGGCGGGGATACGGGCGCGCTCGACGACGCGCTCAAGGCAACGCCGTTCGAGATCGCGACACGCCTGTCGTTCTTGATCTGGTCTTCGCTGCCCGATGACGCGCTGCTCGACGCCGCTGCGCAGGGCGCGCTCGCGACCAAGGACCAAATCCGCGCGCAGGCGCAGCGCATGCTGGCTGACGCGCGCGCGAAGGACGGCCTGCTCGGCTTCTACGAGCAATGGCTCGGACTGGACCGTCTGGCGACGACCACCAAAGACAACGCCGCGTATCCGAGCTTCAACGACAGTCTGCGCGACGCGATGCAGCAGGAGACCGAGCGCTTCCTCGAAGCGGTGATCGTGACGGGCGATGCCAAGCTCTCCACGCTGCTCACCGCTCCCTATAGCTTCGTGAACTCCGACCTGGCCAAGCTCTACGGCGTGAGCGGACCGAGCGATGCGGCGACCTTCAGTAAGGTCGCGCTCGACCCGACCCAGCGCAGCGGCGTGCTGACGCAGGCCAGCATCATGGCCAGCTACGCGTCCACGAACGAGAGCTCGCCCGTCAAGCGCGGCAAGTGGATCCGTAACCGGCTCCTGTGCCAGGATCTGCCGAACCCGCCCGCGAACGTACCCCCGCTCCCCGCGCCGCAGGCGGGCGTCTCGACGCGCGAACGCCTCGCCATGCACACGGCGAGTCCCGCCTGCAGCGGCTGTCATAGCTTGATCGACGGGCTCGGCTTCGGCCTCGAGCACTACGACGGCATCGGCGCGTTCCGCACCATGGATCAGGGCGTGGCGGTCGATTCGCGCGGCGAGATCACGAACACCTCGGACGCGAACGGCTCGTACGACGGAGCTCCCCAGCTCGCCTCCATCCTCACGAACAGCGACCATGTGCACGACTGCGTGCCGATCCAATGGTTCCGCTACGCGCTCGGACGACGCGAAGGCGCCGATGACGCTTGTTCTTTGGCGGCGATGCAGGAGGCGTTCAAGAGCCAGGACGGCGATCTGAACGAACTACTCATGGCGATCGCGCAGAGCGATGCCTTCGCCAACTACCGCAAACCGGACTGAGGAGAGTCGCGCGTGAAGAATCAACTTGTGCTGTCGCGAAGAGCGCTACTTGCCGGCCTGGGCGCGGTCACGGCATCGGGGCTTTGGGTCGGTGGAATGCGGCGTGCCAAGGCGGCGGCCCCTACGCGCTTCATCGTCGTCCACGTACCGGAAGGTCAGTGGCGCGTCGAGCAGCGGCCGACCGCCGGCGGCACTCAGCTCGGACCCGTGCTGGACGCCCTGCAACCTTACCAATCCAAGATCAACGTCCTGCTCAACCTCAACATGCAGTCGCGCGATCACGGCCCCGGAGGCGACGGGCATCACCGCGGCGTCGTGCACATGCTTACGGGCACCGAGCAGATCGATGAAGACAACGCGGGCGGCGCTTCGGTCGACCAGAAGATCGCGAGCGCGATCGGCGCGAGCTCACCCTTCGCCTCGCTGCAGTTCGCGGTGCGGATCGTCTACGGCGACACGAACTCGCGGCCGATCTGGTCCGGTCCCGGCAAAGTGATGCCGGCCATGCAGAGCCCCTGGGACGCTTACAAGCGCATCTTCGCCAACGTCACGCCCAGCGCGCCCACGAGCTCGAGCAGCGCGACGCCCGCGCCGGCGCCCAGCCAACCCAAGGTCGACCTGCGCAAGAGCGCGCTCGACAACGCCTTGACCGAGACTGCCGCGCTGCGCGCGCGCCTC
>CAZYWR010000051.1:0-2605 GCA_964651185.1 uncultured Polyangiales bacterium | reverse complement strand
GCCTGTCGGCCGACGAGCTATGCGACCACAGCGGCTTACCTGCCCCGCGCGTCCAGCGAGCCATCTTGATGCTCTTGCTTTCCAAGGTCATCCAGGAAGAAGGGTGCGGCCGTTACGCTCGCACCGCCTGTCTCTGAAAGGACCCCGCCGAGATGGCCAAGTCGCTAGTCATCGTCGAGTCCCCTGCCAAGGCGAAGACCATCCAGAAGTACCTCGGGAAGGACTACGAGGTGATGGCTTCGAAGGGCCACATCAAAGATCTGCCCAAGCGCGGCGGCGTGGATATCGAGAACGACTTCCAAGAGACCTACGAGGTCATCGAGGAGAAGGGTAAAGGCGACGTCGTCAAGGCCATCCGCGACAAGGCCAAGAAGGTCGATCAAGTGCTCCTGGCGATGGACCCCGACCGCGAGGGCGAGGCGATCGCCACCCACATCTTCGAGGAGGTCAAGCAGGCCGCCGAGAAGGCCACGATCCGGCGCGTGCTCTTCAACGAGATCACGAAGAAGGGGGTGTTCCAAGGGCTCGATCACCCGCGCGACATCGATCGCCATCTGTACGAGGCCCAGCGCACACGGCGCGTGCTCGACCGCATCGGCGGCTATCCGCTCTCGAGCCTGCTCTGGCGCAAGCTCGCGTTCGGTTTGTCGGCCGGGCGCGTGCAGACGCCGGCGCTGCGGCTGATCGTCGATCGCCAGAAGGAGATCGATGCCTTCGTGCCGGTGAGCTACTGGCTCGTCGACGTCGCGCTGCGCGGCGCGGAAGCGCGCGAAGCAAACAAGCTCGAGCGGCCGTTCACGGCGCTGCTCGACAGCGTCAACGGCCAGAAGCTCGAGAAGGTGAGCTCGCGTCCCGCAGCGACCAGCGAGCTCGAGGCGCAGCGCTACGTCAACGACCTCAAGCGCGCGCGCTACCGCGTTTCGGGCATCAGCAAGCGCCAGCAGCGTCGCAAGGCGCCCGCCCCGTACACGACCTCGAAGCTGCAGCAGGACGCGTCGACGCGTCTCGGCATGCAGCCGAAGCGCACCATGCGCGTGGCGCAGGGCCTCTACGAAGGCGTGCAGATCGGCAAGGGCAAGGAGGGCGAGCTGGTCGGCCTCATCACCTATATGCGTACGGACAGCGTGCGCGTATCGGACGACGCCGTGACCGAGGTGCGCAGCTTCGTCGAGACCGCCTACGGCAAGGGCTTTCTGCCGGCCGAGCCCAACGTCTTCAAGAGCAAGAACCAGCAGAACGTGCAGGACGCCCACGAGGCGATCCGGCCCACGCGCATGGATCTGCCGCCGGACAAGGTGAGCGAGTACCTCAAGGACGAACAGCTGCGTCTGTATAGGCTGATCTGGGATCGCTTCGTGGCGAGCCAGATGACGCCGGCCGTGTACGACCAGACCTCGGTGGAGATCGAAGGGAAGGTGGACGATCGCGCGTACGGGCTGCGCGTGAGCGGCAGCATTTTGCGCGAGCCGGGCTGGCGCAAGGTGTATGGCGCAGGCGAGACGCAGCTGGCGGGCGAAGAAGACGCGCCGGCCGACGAAGAGAACACGCTGCCCCCGCTCGAGCAGAACCAGGACCTCGCCCTGGTCGATCCACCCGGGGTCGTCAGCACGCACAAGCAGACCGAGCCGCCGCCTTACTTCAACGAAGCGAGCCTGGTGAAGAAGCTCGAGGAAGAGGGCATCGGCCGTCCCAGCACGTACGCCGAGATCCTGAGCAAGGTGCAGGCGCGCGACTACGTGGTGAAGGTCGAAAACAAGCTCGTGCCGACCGATCTCGGGAAGCTCGTGATCGAGAAGCTGGTGGAAGATCGCTTCGACCTCGCCGACATCAGCTTCACGCGCAAGCTCGAGGAGGACCTCGACGCGATCGCCGAAGCCAAGCTGCGCCGGCTCGACGTCCTGCGGCCGTTCCACGATCGGCTCACCAAGCAGATCGACCACGCGCTCGAGCACAAGGGCAAGTGGTGGCCGGAGCCCGAGCTGATCGGCGAGAAGTGTCCGGAGTGCGGCAAGGAGCTGCGCAAGCGCTGGGGCCGAAACGGCCCGTTCATCGGCTGTGACGGCTATCCGGAGTGCAAATACACGCGCGCGCTGCCCGGCGAAGGCGAGGACGGCGAGAACGGCGGCGACCGCAGGCCGGAGCTGACCGACTACAAGTGCGAGTTGTGCGGCGCACAGATGATGAAGCGCTGGGGCCGCAACGGTTGGTTCCTCGGCTGCTCGACGTTCCCGAAGTGCAAGTCCACGCGCAGCCTGCCGCTCGGCGTGCAGTGCCCGAAGTGCGGCGGCGAAGTGATCGAGATCCGTACGAAGTCGCGCAAGCGGCCGTTCTACGGTTGCTCGAATTACAGCACCGACATCAAGTGCGATTTCAGGATCTGGCAGCGCCCGGTGCCGGAACCGTGTCCGCAGTGTCACGCCAAGTTCCTGGTGCGCGCCGGCTCGGCCAAGCAACCGCTCTTGCGCTGCCTCACCGAAGGTTGCGGCTATGAGCACGCCGTGAGCGAAGAAGGCGAGTCGCAAGACGCCGAGCAGTCGGCGAGCGGTTGAGCTCGGCGATCGCACGCGTTCGGTGTGTGAATTCACGCGCTCGAGGGCCGATCGCG
>CAZYWR010000050.1:0-8165 GCA_964651185.1 uncultured Polyangiales bacterium | reverse complement strand
TAGCGGTTGTTATGGTATTGGAGGCGATCGCAGGCGAGCAGATAGAGCCCGATCGCCGCGGACGTGAACAGGCCGGCGCGCGGGACGAGCCCTACCAAAGCGAGGAGCGCGCCGGCCGCCTTGAGCGCGAGCAGCAGCTTGTACGCGCCTTCGCTCGGCACCCAGCTCTCGGGCACGAGCGGCAAGAAGAAGAAGTCTGCGAAATAGCCGCCATCCAGCTCCCGCGCGAGGCTCCGCGCGTTCCAGAGCAGGAGCGTGGCCAACGCCACGCGTACGGCGCCGAGAACCGTGGTCGTTCGCGCCTCGCGCGCGAAGCGCTCGAGCGGCGCGATCACGGTCGCCTCGCGATCAGCCGAAGCTCGGGCAATTTGCGCCCGTTGTGGCGCGCGTCGACCACGGCCACGAGCGCGCGCGTCTGCGCGTCCTCGGGGATGTGGGCCGCGACGTCTTCGAGCGCTTTCTGCAGCCGGAAGAGCTGGGCGGAGAGGCCATACGAGGCGTGCACGGACACGTCGAGGCGCGTGAGAGGACCATAATGGATGCGCTCGCGCCAGCTCAAGAAGTGCGGTCGACCCGCGGCGTCGCGCGCCTCCCAGGCGCCGCCGGCCACCGGCACGAGCGCGCCGCCATCAAGCTGACGGAACAGGTGGATCGCGGTGCGCGAGGACTCGTTGAACATCTGAAAGCCGAACACGTGGTCGGGCGCGTACAAGCCGTACGCGATCAAGCCGAGCTGCAAAACGGCGTAGCCGGCCGCGATGGATAAGCGCGCCTTCGGGCCCAACGTGAGCATGCGCGAGATTCTAAAGGCTGGCCACCTCGCGTGCTCGGGCATTCGCAACCATTCGCAACTGGCGTACCTGTCTCGAGACTCAGACGGACGAAAGGTGCCGTCTCATGCAGACCGCCACGCTCCTCGTCACGCGTTCGCGAGTTGCTCGAGCTCCGTACGCTCGAGCGTCTCGACCGTCAACAGTCGCTCGGCGATCGCGCGCAGCGCCTCGCGCTTGTGCTCGAGCACCGTGCGCGCGCGTCCGTACTGCTCGTCGACGACGGCGCGCACCTCGCGATCGATGGTCTGCGCGGTCTCTTCGCTGAAGTTGCGCTCGTCGCCGAAGCTCACGGGCGTGTCCAGGAAGCGCGCGCTGGACGGCCGGCCGTAGGTGAGCGGTCCGAGCTTTTCGCTCATGCCGAAGCGGCACACCATCTGCCGCGCCGTCTCGGTCGCACGCTCGAGGTCGTTCTGCGCGCCGGTCGAGATGTCGCCAACTACGACCTCCTCCGCGGCGCGTCCGCCTAGCATGGTGCAGATCCGGTCGAGCAGCTCTTCTTTGGTCATCAGATAGCGCTCCTCCGTCGGCAGCTGCAGGGTCGCGCCGAGCGCGCCGACCGAACGCGGGATGATGGTTACCCGGTGCACGGGATCGGCGTTCTTCATCGACAACGCCACCAGCGCGTGGCCGCTCTCGTGGTAGGCGACGCGTCGCTTCTCTTCGTCGCGCATCACGCGGCTCTTCTTCTTGAGCCCGAGCTGAATGCGATCGATCGCCTCCTCGAGATCGCGCTGTTCGACCGCTTTGCCGCCGCGCCGCGCTGCGTTGAGCGCAGCCTCGTTGACGAGGTTGGCCAGGTCGGCGCCCACCATGCCTGGCGTGCGCTGGGCTATCACCTCGAGGTCGACGCTCTTGTCGAGCTTCACCTTGCGCACGTGGACCCGTAAGATCTCGACGCGTCCGCGCACGTCGGGGCGATCGACCAAGACCTGGCGATCGAAGCGGCCTGGCCGCACCAGCGCCGGATCCAGCACCTCCGGGCGGTTGGTGGCGGCCATGATGACCACGCCGTTGCCCGAGGCGTTGAAGCCGTCCATTTCGACCAAGAGCTGGTTGAGGGTCTGCTCGCGCTCGTCGTTGGTGGCCATGGCGGCGAGGCCACCGCGCGACTTCCCGATCGCGTCGAGCTCGTCGATGAACACGATGCAGGGGGCACGCTGCTTGGCCTGCTCGAAGAGGTCTCGGATGCGCGACGCGCCCACCCCTACGAACATCTCCACGAAGTCCGAGCCGGACATGGAGAAGAAGGGGACCTCGGCCTCGCCCGCGACCGCCTTCGCCAGCAGCGTCTTGCCGGTGCCGGGCGGGCCGAGCAGGAGCACGCCCTTGGGGATGCGCGCGCCGAGCGCCTGATACTTCTGCGGGTTCTTGAGGAAGTCGACCACCTCGACCAGCTCGCCCTCGGCTTCGTCCACGCCGGCCACGTCCTCGAACGTGACGCGCTCGGTGGCCGTGCGGTCGTAGATCTTGACGCGCGAGCGGCCGAAGCTGAGCGGTCCGCCGCGCCGGTTCATGCGGCGCGCCATGAACGACCAGAGCGCCACCATCAGGCCGATCGGCAAGAGCCAGCCGAGCAGAAACGATTCGAACCAAGAGTTCTGCTCGATGCGGCCGCGCACTTTGACGCCGGCCTTTTCCGCTTCGCGCAAGAGCTCGTTCGGCGCGAGCCCGGGGATGCGGGTGGCGATCACGCGCTGGGCGTGGTTCGGAGAGCTGCCGGCGACGGTGGCGAGCACCTCGTCCTGGTCGACTTCGATCTCCGAGACCTTCTTCTGCTCGATCATCGCGAGCAGCTCGCTGTACGGCACCCGCTTCGGCGCCTCTTGCTTTGCGACCATGGTCTGGACCAGGGTCAATCCGAAGAAACCGAGCAGGAAGAGCAGGCTGGGCCAGGGGATCTTGCGGGGGGGCGACTCGGCCATGCGTATGGTCTTACGCGACCATCGGCCGTCGCGCCCGAAATGAGCGCCGTCACGGTCGCGCGGTCCGGCGCCGCGCATGGTCGGCAGGGCCGTATCAGGCTTGTATCCGGGCGGCGGTCTGCTCATCATTTGGACGATGCCTACGCTCCAAGTCGACAATCCGTTCACTTTGAATGCGGCCTGCGAGCTGCCGCTCGCCGAGTGGGCCGACATCGAACGCGTGCTCCAGCACGCTCGCGTCGGGGCCCGTGTGGCCGAGGCGCTTTCGCTCGCCGAGCGCAAGCAGCTGGTCGAGCGCGCGACGCAAGCGATGGAGCAGCGCGCGGAAGAGATCGCCAGCGAGATCAGCCGCATGATGGGGAAGCCGCTCGCGCAGGCGCGCGGCGAGCTGCGCACCATGGCGACGCGCGCGCGGACCATGATCGAGCTGGCCGACGCAGGGCTCGCGCCGATCGAGCCGGGCGGCGACGACGGGATCATGCGTCGCATCTTGAAAGTGCCGCTCGGGGTCGTGCTCGATCTGCCGGCTTGGAACTATCCGCTGCTCACGGCGGTCAACGTGATCGTGCCCGCCGTGCTCGCCGGCAACGCCGTGCTCGTGAAGCACTCGCCGCGCACGCCGCTCTGCGGGCACCGTTTCGCCGAGGCTTTTCGTGAGGCCGGGGCCGATCCGCGCATCGTGCAGGCGCTCGACTGTACGCACGAGCTCAGCGAGCGCATGGTCGCCGACGAGCGCATCGATCACGTGGTGTTCACCGGCTCGGTGCTGGGGGGGCGGCGCATCAGCCAAGCGGCTGCGGGGCGGTTCTTGCAAATCGGCTACGAGCTCGGGGGCAACGACCCGGCGTACGTCGCCGAAGACGCGGACCTCGCGCGCAGCCTCGACGGCTTGGTCGACGGCGCGATGTACAACGCGGGGCAGAGCTGCTGCGCCGTCGAGCGGGTGTACGTGCACGCGCATCACTACGAGGCGTTCGTCGAGGGCGCGCGCCAGCTCGCGGAAGCCTACGTGCTGGGCGATCCGCTGGCCGCCGAGACCACCATGGGGCCGATCGCACAGCCTCAGCACGTCGAAGAGCTCGAGGGCATGGTGCGCGATGCCCGCCGCAGCGGCGCGGCGCTGGTGTGCGGCGGCGAGCGGGCTCAGATCGAAGGGCGCGGCCGCTTCTTCCGGCCGACGGTGCTCGCGGACGTGATCCAGGAGGCCCGTGTGATGCGCGAGGAGCAGTTCGGACCGATCCTCGCCGTGCAGAAAGTCACCTCCGACGAGCAGGCCCTGGAGCGCATGAATGACGCCGTATACGGCCTGACCGCGAGCGTGTGGACGCGGGATCGCGAGCGCGCTGAACGCTTTGGCCGCGCGCTCCGCTTCGGCACGGTATTCATGAATCGTTGCGACTTCGTCGATCCGCGCCTGCCCTGGAGCGGGGTGGGCCTATCGGGCAGAGGCCACAGCCTGAGCGTGCTCGGCTACGATCAGCTCACGCGCACGCGCAGCTTACACTTCAAACCGTAAGGGAATGCGCACCTCTTGCACTCGCGAAGGTGCAAGAGTTGCACGTGCGATCGCTCGCGACGCGAGGGCGTACAGGGTCGCCGGACCACGCCGATTGCGCGCAAGCTTCTCTAGCGTTCTCGCGACCTTTCGACGGGCCGCCGGGGAGGCAGAAGCGCCGCGCCGGGCCGGCTTGGCGTCCTCGTGGCACAGGGCGTGCCTCCTTGTAGCTCGGAGACAGGAGCCTCGATGATCACTTACGAGCTACTCGCCAAGTTGCGACTCGAGAACGCCAGCCTGCTGACGCGTATGGATCAGTTGCGTCAGCGCGCGGAGGTCGAGGGCACGTCTGCGTTGAGCCACGAGGTGAGCATGCTGCGCAGCGAGCTCCACGACTACGTCTGTCTGGTAGATGCCCTGGTCGACGCGCTCGTGCCGGATCGTCCGGCCTCGCATCGGGTGTGAGGCGGCGTTGACGGGCTCGTGGCCTGCACGCGTGGGCCGCGCGTGAACGATGCGGTGCGTTCGCGTGGCATAGAGCGCTCGCCTCGCCCGCACGTGCAGCGGAACGATGGGCAGTCAGCTGCGCGTTTGCCGGTGCCGTCGCAGCGCGGGCGCCATGATCTCAGCGACCAGCGCGTCGTACGACAGACCTTCGGCCTTGGCCATGACGCAGAGATCCGAGAAGTCGGGCGTCATGCCCGGGAGCGGGTTGCACTCGATGAAGTGCACCTGACCGCGGGCGTCGAGGCGCAGGTCGACGCGCGCGATGTCGCGGCAGCCGAGCGCGTCGAACGAGGCCTGGGCCGTGCGCGCGAGCTCACGGTAGAGCTCCGGAGACACGTCGCACGGCACTTTGTTCTGGACGCCGACGCTCTCGAACTTGCTCTTGAACGAGTAGATGGGGAAGCGTTCGCCCGGATCGGTGAACACGATCTCCATGATCGGCAGGACGCGCGGTGCGCGTTCGCCGAGCAGCGCCACCGTGAACTCGCGTCCGGGCAGAAAGGCCTCCACCAGCACGGGCTGGCGGTACAGCGCGATCAGCCGCGCAGCCAGCGCGCGCAGCTGGGGCTCGCTCTCTGCGACCTGTTTTTCGAGGATGCCTTTGGAGCTGCCCTCCGCGATCGGCTTTACGATCGCCGGATAGGAGAGCGCCGCAGGCAACGGCTCTGCGCCGCTGCGTAGAACGGCGAAGGCCGGCGTGGCGATGCCCTCCTGCGCGACGATGCGCTTGGTCGTCGCCTTGTTGAGGGAGAGCGCGAGGCAGGCCGCGTCGGACCCCGTGTACTCGAGCTCCAGCAGCTCGCACAGCGCCGGGACCTGAGCTTCGCGGCTCATGCCGGTGCGGCCCTCCGCGATGTTGAAGACCAGGTCGGGGGCGAGCTCGCTCAGCACGCGCGGCAGGGTGCGGTCGGCTTCGCACGGGAACACGTCGTGTCCCTGCGCGCGGATGGCGTGCGCCAGCGCTTCGATGGTGGTGGGTGTGTCGAACTCGGCCTCGCTATCGCCCTGGCCTACCGCGACGCGCCGCAAGTTGTAGGTGAGTCCGACTCGCAGCCGTCGATTCACGAGGCCCTCCGCGCGGCCGGAGCCTGACACGCCGGCGAGTTGTGCGCGCTCATCTCAGGCACTGCGCATCCCGACCCGCTCTCGCAGCGAGAGCGGCGCCGAGTTGCTCGCTGGGTCGCGAACGAACGCCGAGGAGCATCCTTCGTGCTCTTCCGGCTCGAGCAGGGCCGCATCCGCCGCGCCGCCCGCGCGCGCCATGGCCTCGCGCAGAATGGCCCGCCGCTCGCCAGGCTCCGCCCAGCGCGCGCGGCCCTCTTCCGGCAGGCTGTCGAGCGGGTCCACGTAGCAGAACAGCTGGCCCGGCTTGACCGCCGGCGCGCTGTAGACCGAGACGCCCGTGACGCGGTCGTAGTATTCGTAGGAGTGGACGTCGCGCTTGCCGCCGCCTCCGGGCGCGTCGACCACGAACGTGGGCGTGTTGAAGCCGGCGGTCGCCCCGCGCATGGCTTTCTCGAGCTGCACGGCCGCGTGGACGCTGGTGCGCAGATCCTCGACCCCGCGCACCAGGTCGTGCACGTAGACGTAGTAAGGCTGGATGTTGATGTAGGACAGGCGCTTGAGCAGGAGCCGCATGGTGCGCGGGTCGTCGTTGACGCCGCGCTGCAGCACGCACTGGTTACGCACCGTGATGCCCGCTTCGAACAGCCGCCCCAGCGCCTCTTCCGTGATGGTGGTGATCTCGGCCGGGTGGTTGATGTGGGTGTGGACGACCACGTCCTTGCGGCGCCGGCGGCCGTTGGCGTGGACCTCAGCCAGGGCTCGGAACCAGTCCTCGTCGGACAAGATCTTCATCGGCATGACCGCCAGACCCTTGGTCGCGAAGCGCATGCGCCGCACGTGCGGGATGTCGAGCAGGCGCTGGCCGATCGTGCGGATCTGCTCGGGCTTGAGCTGATAGGTGTCCCCGCCGCTTATCACCACGTCTTCGATCGCGGGATGCGCCTTGATGTATTGGAAGGCGGCCTCCCAGCGCGTCTCGCTGACCTTGAGGCTGACCTTCTCGACGCCGCCGCTGTCCGGCCCGATGGCGTAGGAGCGGGTGCAGAAGCGGCAGTACACCGGGCAGGTATCCAAGGCCAGGAGCAGCACCTTATCCGGGTAGCGGTGCACCAGCCCGGGCACGGCTGCGTCATGGCGCTCGCCGAGCGAGTCCAGGCCGACGAATGGGTGGTCAGGGCGCAGCGATGAGGCCAGCGGCAAGAACTGCCGGCGCAAGGGGTCGCGGTAAGGGTCGCTCCAGTCGATCAGACTCAGGACGTAGGGCGAGAGGCGCAGCGCCATCGGTGCGGACTCGAGCCCCTGCGCCAGGTCGGCCACGAACGCGGGCTCGGCCAGGTCGCGCAGGACGGTCAGGAGCTTCTCCGGGCGCGTGATGGAGTTGCGGGCCTGCCACTGATGGTCGAGAAACTCGGCGCGCGAGACGTGGGTATAAGCAGGTACGCGCCTCCAGAAGTCCCCGTCTCGTAAGTTCCGATGGTCTGGTTCAGCTTCCGAAGAGGGTGGTTCCGGCTCCTCGGCCGGGACGTCGAGCTCCTGGAGCAAAGGCAGTGCATGCGCCATCTGGGTTCTCGTCCTCCGGGCCGCAGGGGAACGGTTTTGCCCCACGGCCTCTCGTCAGCTCGGACCGAGAGCAGGTTGCGTGCCAGACTTGCTCGAGCCCGCGCCGCGGGCAGCCTCTTGCAACAAGCCGCGGGCGCGTGCGCGGCAAAAACCCGGAGCAGGGCACCTCACGAGTTACAAGAGCAACTTGATTGCAAATTCGTCCGGCGGCGATCGGCGCGCGACGAGCGGCGTACGCCAGCCAACCGTGCAACTTCTGCACGGCACGATCGTGCAAGAACTGCACAGCCCGTGGCGGAGCTGCGCGCATACCGGCCTACGTCGCGTGCTTCTACGAAGCTCTCCACGGCGCTCGGGCCACGGCGATGGTTCAGGGTACGTCGCCCCGCGAGGAGAATTTCCGCGGCTCGATCCCCCACTCCTGCAGCCGATATTGCAGCGTGCGGCGGCTGATGCCGAGGATCTCCGCGGCGCGGTGGCGGGAGCCGTCGACCGCGTCGAGGGTCTTGATGATCACGTAGCGCTCCACCTCGGCCAACGTGACGCCGGGGACCATGAGCGGCAGCGCGTCTTGCGGCTGCCGCACGGGACGGATCGGCAGATCGGACGCCTCCACCAGGGGGCCCCCGGCGAGCACCACGGCCTGCTCCACGACGTTCATCAGCTCGCGCACGTTGCCGGCCCACGGGTAAGCCAGCATCAGCTGGATGGCAGCCTCGGAGAAGCCCTGCACGTCGCTCTCGTTCTCCTCGGCAAAGCGCTGCAGGAAGTGGTCGGCCAGCA
>CAZYWR010000049.1:0-2901 GCA_964651185.1 uncultured Polyangiales bacterium | reverse complement strand
GCGCAGCTTCTGGTCCTCGTGGAGCCAGCGCGCGTAGTTCTTGTCTTCGTACCACTTCGAGGCCCACGAGCGGTTCACGCCCAGGCGAAATCCATGCGGATGTGTCTTCTGACCCATGTCTCAGGTCTCCTCGTGGGAATCGAGCACGACGGTGATGTGGCTAAGCCCCTTGGCGATGCGCGTGGCGCGGCCGTGCGCGCGCGGGCGCCAGCGGCGCATGTGGCGGTCGCCGGCTTTGTCCGCGTGGATGGTCTTGACGTAGAGCGTGTCGAGGTCGACCGCCGAATCCTTCACGCGCGCGTTGGCGATCGCGCTGTCGAGCAGCTTCGCCACGATGGGCGCTGCCGCCTTGCGCGTGAAGCGCAACTCGTCGAGCGCGATGGCGGCGTTCTTGCCGCGCACCATGTCGCAGACCATGCGCGCCTTCCGGGTGGAAATGCGCTGAAATCGAGCAATCGCAGTGGCTTCCATGAGCGTCTTCCCGTCTTCGTCTCGGGCGAAACTTGCGAGTTTCGAGGACTTTTGCTGAGCCCGGGGCGCGGAAGGCGGCGGATCTAGCACGCCTTCCGGAACCCCTCAAGGCACTCGTCAGCGCTTTCCAGTGCTGGGGTTCACCTTCTTGGCGCCGCCCTTCTTGTCGGCCGCGTGGCCGTGGAAGGTCCGGGTCGGCGCGAACTCGCCGAGCTTGTGCCCGACCATGTTCTCGGTGACGAACACGGTCACGAACTTGCGGCCGTTGTGCACCGCGAACGTGAGCCCGATGAACTCGGGCGTGATCGTGGAGCGCCGCGACCAGGTCTTGATCAGCTTGCGATCCCCGCTCTTCTGCGCGGCGTCCACCTTTTCGGCCAGGTGGTGATCGATGAAGGGACCTTTTTTAATCGAACGTGCCATCTCAGTTCTCCGCCGATCACTTCACGTTGCGGCGCTTGACGATGAACTTGTCAGTGCGCTTGTTGTTGCGGGTCTTCTTGCCCTTGGCGAGCTGGCCCCAAGGCGAGCACGGATGGCGGCCGCCCGAGGTGCGCCCTTCACCGCCGCCCATCGGATGGTCGACCGGGTTCATGGTCACGCCGCGGTTGTGCGGGCGCCGGCCGAGCCAGCGCGAGCGCCCCGCCTTGCCGTGCGAGATCTTCGAGTGTTCCTGGTTCGACACCTGACCCACAGTGGCGCGGCAGTTGAGGTGCACCATGCGCACCTCGCCCGAAGGCAAGCGCACCTGCGCGTAGTCGCCGTCCTTGGCCATGAGCTGCGCGGCCGTGCCCGCGGAGCGTACGAGCTGGGCGCCCTTGCCGATCTTCAGCTCGAGCGCGTGCACCATGGTGCCGACCGGGATGAAGCGCAGCGGCAGGGCGTTGCCCGGCTTGATGTCGGCGTTGCGTGACGAGAGCACGGTATCGCCCACCGCGAGTCCGTCGGGCGCGAGGATGTAGCGCTTCACGCCGTCGGCATAATGCAGGAGCGCGATGCGCGCGGTGCGGTTCGGGTCGTACTGCAGCGACGCGACCTTGGCCGGCACCCCGATCTTGTTGCGCCGGAAGTCGATCAGACGATAGCGCTGCTTGTGGCCGCCCCCGCGAAAGCGCGAGGTGATGCGGCCCTGGTGGTTGCGCCCTGCGGTGTCGGGCTGGTGCTCGGTGAGCTTCTTCTCCACGGCGTCGTTGCCGTCGAGCACCCTGAAGTCGGCGACTTCGTAGTAGCGACGCGCGGGCGAGGTGGGCTTGAACGCTTTGATCGGCATGATCAGGCTCCCTCGAAGAACTCGATCGTGTCGCCTTCCTTCACGGACACGATGGCCTTCTTCCAGTTCTTGGTCTTCTCGTAGCCGCGGCCCATACGGCGCATGTGACCGCGCACGATCAGCGTGTGCACGTCGGTCACCTTGACCTTGAAGAGCTTCTCGACGGCCTCGCGGATCTGAATCTTGTTGGCGCGCCGATCCACCTCGAACAAGAACTTGTTCTGCTTCTCGCGCAGAATGTTGCCCTTCTCGGTGAGCATCAGCGGACGTTTGATGATGTCTGTGAGCTGCATGACGAGCTTCCTCGGGTCGGCGCGTTAGGCGTTTTCGCTACTATTTTGCTCGCTGCTGCAGCGCTTCTGGATGGCGGCGGCAGCCTCGCGCGTCAGCACGAGATGTTGGTAGCGAAGGAGGTCGTAGACGTTCACGCCTTCCGGCGGCAGAAACTGCGAGTTCGGCAGGTTGCGCGCCGACATCCGCAGGTTGTCGTTGCCGCCGAGATCCACGAGCAGCGAGCTCTCTGCGACGTTCAGCGCGGCGAGCACCTGCGCGAGCCCCTTGGTCTTGATTTCGTTCAGCTGAAAATCGCTGACCACCGTCAAGAGGCCCTCCGACAGCTTCAGCGAGAGCGCGCTCTTGAGCGCGCCGAGCCGCATCTTGCGCGTCGGACGGTAGGCGTAGCTGCGCGGCTGCGGGCCGTGCGCCTTGCCGCCGCCCACGTATTGCTGGGCGCGGATCGAGCCGTGGCGCGCGCGGCCCGTGCCCTTTTGCTTGTAGAGCTTGCGGGTCGAGCCGCGCACCTCGGCGCGCCCCTTCGTCTTCGCCGTGCCGGCGCGACGCGACGCGAGCTGCGCCTTCACGATCTCGTACAGCAGCGCCTCGTTGACCTCGGTCGCGAACACCTCATCGGCGAGCTCGATCTCGCCCGATTCTTCGCGACGCAAGTTGTAAACCTTGACCTTGGGCATTCTCTCGTCTCCCAACCGAGTGCCGTCTCTGAGCCCGGTCGCGTGCGGCGCGCCCGAGCTCGCTCCCGTCACGACTTGATTTCGACGTCCACGCCCGCCGAGAGGTCGAGCTTCATCAACGCGTCGAGGGTTTGTTGAGTGGGCTCGAGGATGTCGAGCAAGCGCTTGTGCGTGCGGATCTCGAACTGCTCG
>CAZYWR010000048.1:0-4347 GCA_964651185.1 uncultured Polyangiales bacterium | reverse complement strand
GCTCGCCGTAACCCTGCGCGCGGCGAGGCACGATGGATGCGATCGGCTCGAGCTGCTGCACCGGCGCAAGCTTAGCCGGAAATCGCGCCTGACCACGCGCGCTCGGCGGCCTGCGCTCAGATGACGAGCGAAAGCTGGCGCCGCTGGACCGGCTGCTCGAAGCGCACCGGATAGTCCCCGCTGAAACACGCGTCGCAATAGCCACGCCCGCCCGTACCCGCCACCGCTTCGTGCAGCGCCGCGAGGCTCAAATACCCGACCGAATCAGCGGTCACGTACTTCGCGATCTCGTCGATGGTGTGGCTCGAGGCGATGAGCTCGCTGCGCGAAGGCGTGTCGACGCCGTAGAAGCAAGGCCAGCGCGTGGGCGGGGAGCTGATGCGCAAGTGCACCTCGCGCGCGCCTGCGTCGCGCAGCATCTTGACGATCTTGCGGCTCGTCGTACCGCGCACGATCGAATCGTCGATCACCACGACGCGCTTGCCCTGAATGAGCGCGCGGTTGGGGCTCAACTTCAGGCGCACGCCGAAGTGGCGGATGGAAGACTGCGGCTCGATGAACGTCCGGCCGATGTAATGGCTGCGCACGAGCCCGAGCTCGAACGGGAGCTTCGCCTCCTCGGCGTAGCCGAGCGCCGCCGGCACGCCGCTGTCGGGCACCGGAATCACCACGTCGGCATCGACCCCAGCTTCGCGCGCGAGCGCGCGGCCCATGCGCTTGCGGGCCTCGTACACGTTGATGCCGCCGAGCGTCGCGTCCGGGCGCGCGAAGTAAACGTATTCGAACACGCACATCTTGTGCGGCTCCTGCTCGAACGGGCGAAAGCTGGTCAGGCCCTGCTTGTCCACGACGACCAGCTCGCCGGGCTCGACGTCGCGCACGTACTCGGCGGCGATCAGCTCGAACGCCACCGGCTCCGAGGCGAACACGTAGGCGCCCTTCAAGCGGCCGAGCGCGAGCGGCCGAAAGCCCCAGGGATCGCGCACGGCGATGAGCTCGTGAGGCGTCAGCACCAGCATCGAAAAAGCGCCCTTGGTCTGGCGCAACGCGTCGGCCACGCGGTCGGGCGTGCTGCGCTCGTGCGAGCGCGCGATCAGGTGCACCACCACCTCGGTATCGGAGGTGGTCTGGAAGATCGACCCCGCGAGCTCGAGCCGGCGCCGGATCTCGTCCGCGTTGGTCAGATTGCCGTTGTGGGCCAGCGCGATCGAACCGTGCGCGTAGTCGATCGCGATGGGCTGCGCGTTCTTGATGTGCGAGCCGCCCGCGGTCGAGTAGCGCACGTGGCCGATGGCGCGATCGCCCGGCAGCTTTCCGAGGTTCGGCGCGCTGAACACGTCCTGCACCAGGCCGAGCGCGCGATGCGCATACAGCTGCTGCCCGTCCGAGCTGACGATGCCTGCGGCCTCCTGCCCGCGATGCTGCAAAGCGTGGAGCCCGAGATAGGTGTGGTTGGACGCCTCCTCGGAGCCCCAGATGCCGAACACGCCGCACTCGTCGTGGAAATGGTCGTCGCGATCGAGCGGCTCGTCTTCGGGCTGGCTGGGCACGCGCGACTTGTAGCGTGCTCGCTCGGAGGCGTCTACGCGGGCACGCTCTTCGCGACCTGCCTGCTCTGCTTTGGGCAGCGCGCAGGCCGGCTCTTCAGCCGAGGTGAGGGGCCGGTTCAACATCATGCCCTGCCGCTGCCGCGCCGGTGCTCCACCATCAGGCAGCGATCCTGCACGACGTCGATGCCTGCCTCCACGAGGCGCTGGGCAAAGCCGGGGTGACGAATCCCGCTCTGGAGCCATACCAGCGTGGGACGCTTCACCAGGATATCGTCGAGATGAGCCATCAAATCCTCGGGCCGCCGAAACACGTCGAGGATGTCGATGTCGCCCGGCACGTCTTGCACGCGCCGAACCACCTGGGCGCCGAGGATCTCAGTGACCTCCGGGTAATAGACCGGTATCGGGATCACCTCGAGCCCGGCTCGGACCAAGTACTCGGGCACGTAAAAGGCAGGTTGCTCGGCCTGGCGCTCGGTCTTGATACCGAGCACCGCGACCCGTCGAGCCTCCGCGGCGATACGCGCTATTTCCGTGGGTTCGGTCACGATTCGAGCGGCGCTGTGCGACGTCATCGAGAGCCCCCTCCTCCAGAGCTAGTCGGTCGCGAGGGCGCTCGCGCAACGGCTAGGCGTCTTCATCTCGGTCGTCGCTGGCGAGCTCCGCCTCGCCGCGCAGGACCTTGATCACGGCCTCCGCCTCCATGGCGGTCTCGAGCTCGGGACGTGTGGCCAAAAACCGCGTGAGGGAATCGAGCGCCGCCGCCTCTTCGCCGAGCGCGTAATGGCAGAGGCCGGCGAGGTAGAGCGCGTCGGGATCCTCCTTCGTGCGGGCCAAGAGCTGACGCGCGACCCGGATGCCCTCGCGATAGCGTCCGAGGGCGTGCAGCGCCCAGCCGGTCCCGACCAGCGCCCCCGGATAATCCGGTTTGTGCGAGAGCGCGGAAACGAAGGCCTTGAGCGCGCGCGCTGGCTCTCCTGATTCGAGCAGCGCGGAGCCGAGGAAGAAGAGCGCGTAGTGATTGTCCGGCTCGCGCGCGACGACCGCGGACAAGGCCGCGATCGCCGCGGCATGCTCGCCCTCGCTCATGAGCTCGGCGCCCTCCTCCGCAGCGGCCCAGAACGCCTTGTCGCGCGCTTCATCCATGCTCCGGCAGCATAGCGCTTGCCGGCGTCCCCGTTTCGGGGCTTGATTCCGCGCCCGCGCAGCGGGGTTCCAGCGCACATCTGCGTTGCGCGCGCCCCGCCCTCGAGGCGTCACGGCAGCGCGAAGCTCAGCTTGCCCTGATAGGAGCCCGGGCTCGGAAAACGCCACGCGCGCACGCCTTCGGCCAAGCAGTCGAGGCGCACATCCGTAGTTGGGTCCGGGGTGGCCACACCCGCCGCGACCACCTCGCCATCGGGATCGACGTACACCGTCACGATCACTTGCCCCGCGCCGCCGCAATTGGCGATGAGCGACGGCCCTCGCGAGGCCGTGATCGCGCGCGCGAGCTCCGGATCGAGCGCGACGGGTGGGCGCACGTCGGGATCGGGGGGCAGCTCGAGCGGCCACGTAAAATCGGCTTCTCCGCCGTGCGGAGCCGGAAAACGAGTCGCCTTCGCGACGGTCAAAATGCAGCGCTCGGCCTCGCGGTCACCGAGGTCGCTCGCGCTTGGCTGAACGGCCGCCACCGTGCCGTCCACGGCCAAGTGGAACGCGAGCGCGACCGTTCCGGACAACGTATCCACGAAATCACGGCGATCGGACGCGCAGCGCGCGAACTTCGGCAGCCGCGGCGTGAGCGCCCCCTGGATCTCTTGCTGCGAGAGCGCGCCCAGGAGGCCGCTGACGGCAAACCCGGGTTCGGAGTCGCCCCGCCGGCGATCGGCGGCGGCAGGTCGCGAATCGCCGGCGAGGACCGGCTCTGGCTGTTGGGCGTGACAAGCGGCCAACGCGAGCGCGAGGCTGGAAACGAGCTTGGAGAGGCGCACGCCAGTTGGCTACTGCGGTCCGCGGGCGCGAGGCAAGCTATCGTCAGCGCGCGACGAGTGCGCGCGCGGCCTCGTTCGTCCGGGCCGGGCTTTCGTATCGGCGCTAGCTGGCGCGCTACAGCGCGCCCGTCAACGCGCGTCGGCGCCCTCAGCGTGCGCCGAGCGCGCGCTTGGCGCGCGGCCCGTAAGCGCCGTTCGGCTCGAGCGCGAGATACCTCGCGTACTGTTCCTTGGCTCCCTCGGGATTGCTGCGCGCGAGCGCCTCCCCATACCAGAAGAATGATTCGGCCGGCGTCCCCGCCAGCGTGATCGCGCGCGCGAGCCGCTCCTGCGCGCGCACGACCTGCCCCGGTTGCCCACCCAGCAGCTCAGCCCGGGCCTCGGCGACCAGCAGACGCGCGCGAAAGCTCGGCGAGCGAGCGCGTTGCGCGAGCGCGCTCTCGGCCTTGTCGAGATAGCCGAGCGCAGGCCCTGTCCGGTCCGCGCGCAAGGCCGCGAGCGCGCGGCCGAGCAGCGCGTCGGGCGAGCCCGCGTCGAGCTCGAGCGCTCCGTCGTACGCCTGCGCGGCGGGGTCGACGCGATCGGCGGCGAGCAGCGCGTCTCCGTACGCGGCGAGCACCTCGGCGCTACGCGCCTCCGCGTCTTCGCTGGTCAGCGGCTCGAGCAGGCCGATCGCCTCGAGCGGCTTTTGTCGCGCCAGCGCGAGGCGCGCACGCGCGATCACCGCGTCCGGCGCGCCCTTGAGCGGCTCGGGCAAGCCGTCGAGCGAGCTCGCTGCTTGGTCCAGATTGCCCTTGCCCAGCAGCGCCTCCGCCGCGCCCAAG
>CAZYWR010000047.1:0-2398 GCA_964651185.1 uncultured Polyangiales bacterium | reverse complement strand
GCGTGCTGGCGCTCGGCTGGGCGGCGGCGGAGAGCGCCCAGGAGCTCGCACCCCTGGCGCGCAAGACCTTGGTCTCGCTCAGCGCGAACGAGGGGGTATTGCCCTCGCTGGCGGCGGTCGTGGTGCCGGTGGCGACGCACGCGGAGACGTTCGGCACGTTCGTGAACGCCAAGGGCATCGCGCAGCAGTTCAAACGCGCGATTTTCCCGCCCGACGGCGTCCTCCCCGCCTGGCAGGTGGTCGACAACATCGCGCGCGCACTCGGCAAGCGTGTATCGCTCGGTTCTCTGGCTGAAGTGCGCGCGTCCCTGCCGGCGCCGGCGCCCGTGGCGGTCGAACCGCGCGCCGGCGCGCGGGGGCGAAAAGATGAGGAGGCGCAGCTCTGATGGATGCCGTGGCTTGGACTGCGACGATCCTGAAGATCGTCTTCGTGCTCATCATCATCCTGACCTTCGCGCCCGTGCTGATCTGGGCGGAGCGCCGCCAGAGCGCGATGATCCAGGATCGCATCGGCCCGACGCGGGCCGGAGTCAAGCTGTTCGGCAAGAACATCACCTTGCTCGGCTTGCTCCATCCGCTCGCGGACGCGCTCAAGTTCGTGTGGAAGGAAGACTTCGTCCCCCCCAAGGCGGACAAGCTCCTGCACTCCCTCGCGCCGATCATCGCGCTCGTGCCGGCGATCAGCGTGTTCGCCGTGATCCCGTTCGGCGGGACGCTCTACCTCGATCATCTGTTCGACGTGCTGTCGCCGGGCGAGAGCTTCGGCGGTCCGGCCATCCCGTTGCAGGTCGCGAACATCAACGTCGGCATCTTGTTCGTGTTCGCGATCGCGGGTACCGGCGTCGTCGGAGCGGCGATCGCCGGCTATTCGTCCGATAGCAAATACGCGCTGCTCGGCGGTGTACGCGCGGCCGGACAGATGGTGAGCTACGAGGTCACGCTCGGTCTCGCGCTGGTCGGCTGCTTCATGGTGTACGACACGCTGCTCATCCAGGAGATGATCGAGTTCCAGCGCAAGCCGGTCGATTGGCTCCCGGGCAACATCAGCCTGTGGGGCATCTGCTATCAGCCGCTCGCGTTCTTCCTCTACTTCACGGCGGCCGTGGCGGAGTCGAAGCGCATTCCCTTCGACGTGCCGGAGGGCGAGAGCGAGCTCGCGGCGGGTTACTTTACCGAGTACTCGGGCATGAAGTTCGGCATGTTCTTCATGGGCGAGTTCGTCGAAGTGATCACGAGCTCGGCGCTGCTCATCGCGCTCTTCTTGGGCGGCTACGATCTGCCGTTCCTCGAAGACTACGGCTTCGATTTCTTCGGCTTCGTCGTGGGTGTACCGCACATCGCCGTGGTGGGGTTGCAGGTCCTCACGTTCATCTTGAAACTCATCGTGATCATCTGGCTGCAGCTGATGATCCGCTGGTCGCTGCCGCGCTTTCGCTACGACCAGATCATGCAGCTTTGCTGGAAGCTCCTGCTGCCCGCCTCGCTGCTCAACATCTTGGTCACTGGGGCCGCGATCCTCTGGATCCGCTCGCTGAAGGGATGAACCATGGGTAAGCCCGTACGCCGCCCGGAGCGCACGCTCGCCGAACAGTCGTACATTCCCGAGATCGTGAAGGGCTTGGGCGTGACGATGCGTCACTTCTTCAAGAACACCTTCAACAAGCGCGAAAACACCGAGATCGTCACGATCGCGTATCCGGAAGAGCGGCGCGTCTACCCCGAGCGCTTTCGCGGCGTGCACCGCTTGACGCACCGCGCGGACAGTTCGCCGCGCTGCGTGGCCTGCCTCTGCTGCAGCACGGCCTGCCCCGCGCAATGCATTTACATCGAGGCGGGCGAGTACGAGCCGGGCGACCCGCGTTATGGCTACGAGCGCTATCCGAAGGTATTCGTCATCGACGAGCTGCGCTGCATCTTCTGCGGCTACTGCGTCGAAGCCTGTCCATGCGATGCCATCCGCATGGACACGGGGATGCACGTGCCCGCGAGCACGCGCCGCGAGCACTTCATCTTCGACAAGGAGATGCTCATGTCGATCCCCGGACAGGACGGCACGTTCCAAACGGCGAACCCGCGCCACGAGCCCGGCGATCCAAGCTTCCCGGGCCTCGATCGCGAGCACGCTCACTGAACGGCCCGCGGCGCGCCGGTCTCCGTGCTCTTTCGTGTCCCGTACGCTACAAGCGCGAGACCAACGCGAGGAGCAAGGAGACTGGCTCGCATGAGCAAGGGCCCGAAGGACGATGAGCGCGCGCGCGAGTCGGGGGCTGGAGGCGACCCGTACGCCCCGCTGACGCGCACCGTGCACGGCGGCGAGCCGCGTTCTTACCCGTACGACGCGCTCACCCAGCCGATCGCGCAGACCGCGACGTACACCTTCGCCAACACGGCCGAACTG
>CAZYWR010000046.1:0-3387 GCA_964651185.1 uncultured Polyangiales bacterium | reverse complement strand
CATCGCCACGGGGGAGCCAGTCGGTTCACGCAAGCTAGCGCGCCGTTACGGGCTCGACGTCTCTCCGGCGACGATTCGCAACGAGCTGGCCGATCTCGAAGAGGCCGGCTTCCTGACGCAGCCCCACACGAGCGCCGGGCGCGTGCCGACGGACAAAGGGTTTCGCGCGTTCGTCGACGCCTTGGTGCGCGTGCGCGAGGTGCGGCCGGAGGACCGCGTGCTGCTGTTCACGCGGCTGAGCCAGCTGACCCCTGGCATCGACGATTTGCCGCGGGAAACGGGCCGCCTGCTCTCGACCCTCACCGGCACGGCCGCGGTGCTGCATGCGCCTCGCGCTTCGGAGCAACAGGTCGCCCAGCTGCGCTGGCTGAAGCTTCGCCCGGGACAGCTCCTGGCCGTGATCGTCACCCGTTCGGGCGCGGTCGAAAACCGGGTCGTCGCGGTCGAGCGCGAGCCGGAGCCGGCCGAGCTCGACCGCCTGCATAATTACCTCGAATCGCTGCTGGGCGAGCGCACCCTGAGCGAGCTGCGCGAGGCCGTCGCGGCGGCCGCGGAGTCGCAGCGCAGCGCGTTCACGCAGAGCGCGCGCGACGTGCTCGAAGCGACCTTATCGGCCGAGACCGGCAGCCGCGAGGTGCTGATCGAAGGGCAGCAGCGGCTGTTGGGACAGCCCGACTTCGCGAGCGTCGAAAAGATGCGCGGGGTGTTGGGCGCGCTGGCCGAAAACGAGCGGCTGCTCGAGCTGCTTGAGCGCACCATGGCCGCCGGCGGCGTGCAGGTGTTGATCGGCGCGGAGACCAACCTGGCGGAGACGCAAGATCTCTCCCTGATTACGGCGAGCTACGGGCAAGGGGGCCGGGGTCTCGGCACGCTCGGGCTGATCGCGCCCACGCGCACCGACTATCAAAAAGTCGTGCCCCTGGTCGGCTTCGCCGCCAGCCTGCTCACGGATCTGCTGGAACAGCGCCGCTAATTCGCGCCCGCGCCGCGGGGCGGTGCCGCGGAATTCCGGCTCGGGGCGCGCAGGATAGGAGGCGGCGTGCAGCACGGCCTATCCAGTTAGGGACGGGGCGCGGGCCGCCAAGGACACCGCGACGGCGCGGTCCCACTCTTGCTTCACGATGAACTGTGGATATGGTTGGGTCCCATTCGGAGGGAGGCGCTCCTTCCTGACCAGCACCACCAGGGGGTTTGCGTGAGTGACAGCGAGAGCAAGCCACGGGACGGACAAGCCAGCGCGCGCGGCGAAGACAACTGGCGCCCGTCGACCCCGAGCTCCGAACCAGCCAGCGGCCAGGAGGTCCCTCCGACCGCCGGCACCATGAATCCGGCGAACGCCGGCAGCGGCGGCCAGGCGAACGAGTCCCCCGAGGAGGCCTTCCGGTCCGCCTTGGACGAGGCGCAGGCTGAGGCCACCAAGCTGCGCGAACAGCTGCTGCGCACGGCCGCCGACTTCGACAACTTCCGCAAGCGCACGCGTCGCGACATCGAAGACGCGCAGCGCAAGAGCGTCGAGCGCGTGTTGCTCGAGCTGCTGCCTGTCTCGGACAATCTCGAGCGCGCAGTCCAGGCCGCGCAGCAGGGCGGCGACGCGGCCGCCGTGGTCGAAGGGGTCACGATGGTGCTGCGCTTCTTCGAAGACGCGCTGAACCGCCTGGGCGTCGAGCGCGTGCCGAGCGTCGGCCAGCCGTTCGACCCGAGCATTCACGAGGCCGTGCAGCAGATCGAGAGCGACGAGAGCCCCGGCACGGTCGTACACGAGCTCACGCCGGGCTACCGCATGAACGGCAAGCTCGTCCGGCCGGCGATGGTAGGCGTCGCACGCCCGCGCGCGAGCGCACAGCCGAACTGACCGGCACAAAGCAGGCGCGCCCTGCGGACGCAGCGGAGATCTCGTGCGGCCGACGACATGCGGGAGGTCGAGCCTGCGCGCACCCTGATCCGCGCTCGCGTCTGCTCCCACACGTAGGCGTCGTACGGCGACGTGACGTCCGTTGACCGAAGCGCCCGCGAGGGCGAACATCTTCGGCATGGCCGAGCGCCGCTCCGGGGGGATTGGGGCGCGCGCTCCGATCTCTTACGGCGGAGGAAGCTGATGCGCCATCGCATGCTCGTCACGCTCATCGCGCACTCCATCGCTGCCTGCGCGGGCGCGCAAACCGCCAAGCCGTCCGCGGTCGCGCCGCCGGCCGCGCCCGCGCCGGACGCGATCAGCGCGAGCGCAGCCGCACCCGCGAAGGCAGAGAACGAACCGCCGCCCAACGACCAGGAGCGCCCGGAGAGCGCCTCGAACGAGTTCGTGCTCCAGACGGCCAACGCGAAGACAGACGTCCGGGCACGCTCCCCATCGAACCTCAAGCCGACCGCCCATGAAGCCGCCATGAGGTTCACGGTCATCGACAAGGACAAGGGTCCGATCCCAGGCATCATCATCGCGCTCACCGCGGCCGACGGAGCGAAGTTCTACACGGAGGAGACCGACGCGGAGGGTCACGCCGAGGTGCTCGTGCCCGTGGGGCAGAAGTACGAGCTCGTGTACCTATCGCTCGGCCGCAAAGACATCGCGGCCACGGTGGGCGTGACGAACGAGCCGAACCAGAGCATCCGGTTGACGCTGCGCTACAAGCGCTTCGAAGTGCCGAAAGCGAAGGGAGCCGGTCCTGAGCCGGTCCGAGGATTGGTGCTCAGCGGCGTCACGTTCGACACCGCCAAGGCGACGATCCGCCCCGAGTCCTACGCCCAGCTCGATGGCGTCGTGGAGTACATGCAGCACAAGGCGGGCGCGCGCATCGAGATCTCGGGCCACACCGACAACGTCGGCAACGCCAGAGCCAACAAAGCGCTCTCCAGCAAACGGGCGCAGGCTTGTCGCGACTACCTCGTCGCGAGAGGCATCGACGGGAGCCGCATCGAGGCCGTGGGGTACGGCGACGAGCGCCCGATCGCCTCGAACGACAGCGAGGAAGGCCGCCAGCAAAACCGGCGCATCGAGGCCGCCGAGCTTTAGACGCCCACGAGCGATCCACCAAGTGCGCTCGTGTGCACGCTTGCGAGCGCGCCACGTACATGCACCGAGCGCCCACGTTCGCGGCGCTCAAACTGGGCCTGCGCGCTCTCGAGCGCCGTTGTGGTCGCTCCGTCCGCATCGATCTCCATAGGCGCGCGCATCGTCGCCTGACCCGACGAGCACGCGCACGCGGCGCAGCGCGTGACGAGCGCGTGGCGGTTGTGAGGGGCGCGCGAGGTTCGGTACTGTTTCGGAGTGGCCAAAGTCATCGGCATCGATCTCGGCACCACCAACTCCTGCGTCGCCGTCGTAGAAAACGGCGAGACCATCGTCATCCCGAACGCCGAGGGCAGCCGCACCACTCCATCGGTCGTCGCGTT
>CAZYWR010000045.1:0-2642 GCA_964651185.1 uncultured Polyangiales bacterium | reverse complement strand
GACCGGCGCGCGCACCTTGTTGCTCGACGAGCCGAGCGCTTCGCTCGACATCGCACACGCGCTCGCCTCGTTCGAGCTGCTGCGCGCTCGCCGCCGCGGGGCCGCTCGACTTGGGCGCGTTCGCCGGCCTCTCCCGTTGGGCCCGAGAGCGGAGAGCAGGTGCTCGCGCTGGCTCCGGACGTGGTCATCACGCGCACCGGCATGGGCGACGTAGTCTGCCGTCATCCAAGGCTCACCGCGCTCGCACCTCGCCGTGCGCGGACCGTCATCGAGCTCGACGGGGCGCTTCTCGACGACCCGGGGCCCGGTCTCCTCGATGCCGCGATTCGCGCTGCACTGCGACTCTGAGTGCGTTTCCGACCGGCTCGCGTCATTCGCCCGCAAACGCGCCGGCCCGAGCGCGCGCTTCAACGTGCACGCCGTGCGACGAACATGCGACACTGTGGAAGCCCATGAGTGAGGAAACACAGCCTGCGAAGAGTTTGCCCAATCTGATCTGGATCGATCTGGAGATGAGCGGCCTCGATCCTGACAAGTGCGCGATCCTCGAGCTGGCCTGTATCGTGACGGACGGAGAGCTGCGCGAGCTCGGCGAAGGGGTGGACCTCGTCGTTCACCAGCCCGACTCGGTCCTGGCCTCGATGGACGAGTGGTGCACCCGCCACCACGGCCAGAGCGGCTTGACCGAGGCGGTGCGCAACGCGACCTTATCGCTGCGCGGGGCGGAGCTGCGCACGCTCGAGTATCTGAAGCGTTTCACCAACAAGGGGCAGGCACCGCTCGCCGGTAGCTCGGTCAGCCACGACCGCCGCTTCATCGACAAGTACATGCCGGAGCTCAGCGCCTGGCTTCACTACCGCACGATCGACGTGAGCACGGTCAAGGAGCTGGTCAAGCGCTGGTACGGCCATCTGGAGCTGCCGGCCAAGAAGAACACACACCGCGCGCTCGACGACATCCGCGAGAGCATCGACGAGCTGCGCTACTATCGCGCCCACGCGTTTCGCTGAACGCGGCCGCCCATCCGCTACATTCGGCGGGTGCAGCTCGAGATCGAGGTCATTTCCTCGCTGGCCGACGTCGCTCCAGAACCCTGGGACGCACTGTGCGCGCCCGACGATCCCTTCATGGAGCACGGCTTCTTGAGCTTGCTCGAAGAGAGCGGCAGCGTGGGTACGGCCCGGAGCGGCTGGCTGCCGCGCCACGTCCTGGTGCGCCGCGGGGGCGAGCTGGTCGCGGCGCTCCCGCTCTACCTCAAGGACCACTCGTACGGTGAGTTCATCTTCGACTTCGGCTGGGCGCAGGCCGCGTTGCGCGCCGGGATCGCGTACTATCCCAAGCTCGTGTGCGCGGTGCCGCTCACGCCTGCAGGTGGCACGCGGCTATTGGTGCGGCCGGACGAGCGCGAGGCGCTGTCGTCGGTGTTGATCGCTGCTGCGCAAGAGGTCGCGCGGCGCGAGCGCGCCTCGTCCGTGCACGTGCTGTTCTGCCGCGCGGACGAATGCGAGCAGCTCGCCGCGCTGGGGCTGCATCCCCGCCACAGCACGCAGTATCACCTGCTCAATCCCGGCCTGTTTCGCTCGTTCGACGACTTTCTCGGCGCGCTGCGCAACGCTTCGCGAAAACAAGTGCGCAAAGAGCGCGAGCGCGCGCAGAGCTACGGCCTCACCCTGAGCATGCGTCCCTTCGCCGAGCTCGCAGCGCGCGATGTGGCGGCGATGTGGACCTTCTACCGACGCACCATCGCCAACCACGGCTCCGAACCCTACCTGCGGCGCGGCTTCTTCGAAGGCCTCGGCCGTCACGCGCACGCATTCGCGGCGATGGCACACGACGGCGACGAACCGGTCGCAGGCGCGCTCTTCTTCTACAAGGGCGGCGCGCTGTTCGGGCGCTACTGGGGCGCGCTCGCGGAGGTGCCGTTTTTGCACTTCAACGTCTGTTTCTACAAGGGCATCGAAGAAGCGATCGAGCGCAGGCTGGGCGGCTTCGAGCCCGGAGCGGGCGGCGAGCACAAGGTCGCCCGTGGCTTCGAGCCAACCGTGACTCACAGCAGCCACTTTCTCGCTGACCGCCGACTGCGCGACGCGATCGCCCGCCACCTCATCGCCGAGCGCGCGGCCGTCGACGAGCACGTCTCCGAAGCGGAGCCGGTGCTCAGGCGCTGAAGCCCACGCGCGTCGAGCGCCGCGTCTCGATCAGCGCACGAGCGGGGTCAGCACGGCGAAGTGCCAGGAGAAGAGCAGCGCGACGCCCGCTTCGCCGTGCGCAGGCTTCGGGAACGTCAAGTCGCCGCGAAACTCGAGCCACGGGCCGACGGCGCTCGCCGCGAGCGGCACGCCGAATCCGAGCGTCGCGTCGAGCGCGCGATGGCTGCCGAAATGCGCGCCGGCGGGTGTCGCGAAGCTCGCGCCGAAGCCGAGCGCGAGCGAGTCGAGCGCGAGATCGAGCACCGGCGGGCCGCTTTCGAGCGCCTTTTGCCAGCGCAGCAGAAAGAGCGGGGTGAGCTCGAGGCCGAACCCGAGACGCCGTTCGAGCGCGGGGCGCGGCGCGAGCGTTTCGTCGTAGAACGCGTAGAGGCCGAGGGTCGAGTACCAGCGCGCGCTGCCTCGCACGCCGATGCCGCCGTCGCCGTCCGCGAA
>CAZYWR010000044.1:0-1534 GCA_964651185.1 uncultured Polyangiales bacterium | reverse complement strand
CAGTGTGACGCGCTGCTCGCCAAAGCGGTCGGCGCCGGCGTGCGCGCGCCCGCCGCCAGCCCGGCAGCGCGTCCGTTCACCGAAGCGCTCGACGGAACCACCGTCATCGAAGCGCTGCCCCGGCAAGCGGACGCGGGGCAGCCGCGCGGATCGACACCGTTTGAAAGCGCCGTGCGCGGGCCGGCCACCCGCAGTTCACGGCCCGCCGGCCGGCTCGCCTGAGCTTCGCCGTGCTCGCGCGGTGGCCCGCTCGCGGATCGGTCCTTTGGATCGATCGAGCGCGGCGGAGCCATCATGGTTGCGCTCTGGTTGAACGGAGGAACCCGTATGAGCGCGATGCGGCAAACCGCAAAAAGATGCGCCCAATGGCGGCTGGCAGCCGCAACGCCCTCCGGGTGAGGGTCGAAGATGCGCCCGACGCTTGGACCGCGAACGATTGGATCGGCGTTGAATTCGCGCTCGAGACGATGGTCCGTCGTGGTCATCGCCTGTTGACGCCGGGGCTGCGCTGTGCACAGCCTCCACCAAGGCGTCCCACTCGCGCGCATGATCTTCCGGGCTTGGTCCGCGTCGTCGCGGGCTTCTTCCTTGTGTCGATCGGCTGCTCCGGCGGAAGCGACTCACCGCCGCAGACGGGTGCGTCGACTTCGGCCGCAGGGATCCCCGGCCGCGTGGTCGTGGCCGGGGCAGGCCTGGCGGGGCTGACGGCCGCGCTCGATCTGCGGGCTGCTGGCTGGGAGGTCGTCGTGCTCGAAGCGCGCGAGCGCGTCGGAGGCCGCGTGCTGACGCTGCAGCAACCGTTCAGCACCGGGCTCCACGCCGAAGGCGGCGGTGAATCCATCGACGACAACCACGACGCCATCCGCGCGATGGTCGAGCACTATGGCCTCACGCTCGAGCATCGACCGCCAGACAAGCTCGAGCAAGCCGCGGTTTTCTTCGGCGGTGAACGCTCCGTGATGACTGAGTTCGTGGCGCGACACGGAGGCCAAGTCGCGGTCGATTACGCGGGCTTCGATCCGGCTCTGATCGCTTTGGGACAAGGCATGGATCCCGATCATCCCGAGCTGTTTGCGAACGCCGCGGCGTTGGATCAACGCTCGCTCGCCGACTTCCTACGCGAGCAACAAGTGGTGCCGGAGGCCGAGTTCCTGATCACCGCGGACAGTCGGGCCGCCTACGCAGCAGAGCTCGATCAGATCTCGCTCCTGTTCGCCGTACAGCAGACCGTGGTCGTCACCGACGTGCCCGACAGCGCGGTGGAGACCGCGCGTATCCAGGGCGGGAACGCGCGTTTACCGGCAGCCATGGCCGATGACCTGGGCGCGAGCGTCAACTTGGCGACGCCCGTCAGCGCGGTGGAGGAGCTCGCCGATCGCGTGCGCGTCACTGCGGGCGGCCGCCTTTTCGAAGCAGCCTACGTCGTCCTCGCTCTCCCCACGCCGCCGATGAGAGCGATCCCCTTTCAACCGGCGTTGCCGCCCGACGTGAGCGCGGCGATCCAGGAGCTCGATCTCGGACCCGCCGTGAAGGT
>CAZYWR010000043.1:0-2158 GCA_964651185.1 uncultured Polyangiales bacterium | reverse complement strand
CGAGGCCGACCCGGTGAGCGCGTTCGGCGGGATTGTGGCGCTCAACCGCACGGTCGACCTCGATACCGCCCGCGCGCTGGCCGAGACGTTTCTCGAGTGCGTGGTCGCGCCCAGCTTCGACGAGGCGGCGCTCGCGCTGCTGCGCGCCAAGAAGAACCTGCGGCTCCTCGCGACCGGCGCCTGGCTCGGCCCGACGCACGCCGAGCTCAGCTTCAAGCGCGTGAACGGCGGCCTCGTGGCGCAAGCTCGCGACGCCTCGGCCGCGCTCGATCTGCAAGAAGCCAGGGTCGTCACGGCACGCGCTCCGAGCGCCCCGGAGCGCGACGCGTTGGCGTTCGCCTGGCGCGTCGCCAAGCACGTGAAGTCGAACGCGATCGTGCTGGCGCAGGGGCGGCGCACGGTGGGCGTGGGCGCGGGCCAGATGTCGCGCGTGGTGAGCGTGGAGATCGCGGTCAAGAGGGCCGGCGAGCAGGCGCGCGGGGCCGCGCTCGCGTCCGATGCGTTCTTTCCCTTTCCCGACGGACTCGAGGCGGCTGCCGCGGCGGGCGTCACGGCGGTCGTGCAGCCAGGCGGTTCCGTGAAGGATCCCGAGGTGATCGCGGCGGCCGACAAGGCTGGCATCGCGATGCTGTTCACGGGCGTGCGCCACTTTCGCCACTGATGTACGAGCGCGACGCTCGTGCGAAAGCGCGTCGCTGCGGACGGAGAAGACGATGCGAGTGCTCATCATCGGCGGCGGTGCACGCGAGCACGCCCTGGCCTGGAAGCTCAAGCAGTCGCCCGAAGTCGAAGCGCTCTTTTGCTTACCAGGCAACGCGGGCACGGCGGCGCTCGCCACCAATCTCGCGGGCAGCGCGAGCGACCTCGACGCCATCGTAGAAGCTGCGCAGGCGCAGGCGATCGACTTCGTCGTCGTGGGCCCGGAGGATCCGCTGGTCCAGGGCCTCGTGGATCGGCTGCGCGAGGTCGGTATTTTGGCGTTCGGGCCCGATCGCGAAGGCGCGCGGCTCGAAGGTTCGAAGGCGTTCAGCAAGGCGCTCATGGCGGAGGCCGGCGTGCCGACCGCCGCCTTCCGCGTGTTCAGCGATGCAGACGAGGCCGAGGCTTACGTGCGCGCCGAGGCCCGGCCGCTCGTGGTGAAGGCCGACGGACTCGCGGCGGGCAAGGGCGTGGTGGTGGCGCGCGACGCGGAGGAGGCGGCGCAGGCGATCGACCAGATCATGCGCCAGCGCGCGTTTGGCGCAGCCGGGGAGCGCGTGGTGATCGAAGCCTGTCTGCGCGGGCAGGAGGTCAGCTATCACGTCGTCTCGGATGGCGAGCGCTACGTGGCGCTCGCGCCCGCCCAGGATCACAAGCGCGTAGACGACGGCGATCGCGGGCCCAACACCGGCGGCATGGGCGCGTATTCGCCGCCCCCCGTGGTGACGGAAGATGTCGAACAGAAGATTCGCGCGCGCGTCATCGAGCCGACGCTCGCGGCCATGCGTGAGCGCGGAACGCCCTTCCGCGGCGCGCTTTTCGTGGGGTTGATGATCGAGAACGGAGAGCCGCGGGTGCTGGAGTACAACACGCGCTTCGGCGATCCCGAGACCGAGGTGTTGGTGGCGCGTTGGCAGGGCGATCTGTTGCCGCTGCTCGTAGGCGCGGCGCGCGGCGATTTGCGCGGTGTGGAGCCGCGCTGGTCGGCGCCGTGCGCGTTGTGCGTCGTGATGGCGTCGGAGGGCTACCCGGGGCCGTACCGCAGCGGTTTGCCGATCCAGGGACTCGAGAGCGCCGGGCAAGAGGCGATCGTCTTTCACGCGGGCACGCGCGTCGACGGCGGGCGCGTGGTGACGGCGGGCGGGCGCGTTTTGACCGTGACCGCGACCGGGCAGAGCGTCGACGAAGCCGCGGCGCGGGCCTACAGCGTCGCGCAGCAGGTGCACTTCGAAGGTGCACACTATCGCCATGACATCGGCCACCACGCGCGCCGGAAATAGCCGCCGCTTCAGCTCGCCCGTGCGCGTCGGCACGATCGGCGTTGGGCGAGCACGCGGCCACGTAGGTGAGGGAGATCGGCGTGGATGAATGGGGCGAGTACGTGGCCACGTTGCGCGCGGGCGGAGTCGTCGCCTGCGCGACCGAGACCTTGTTCGGGCTGCTCGCGGACGCGCTCTCC
>CAZYWR010000042.1:0-2412 GCA_964651185.1 uncultured Polyangiales bacterium | reverse complement strand
GCTGCCGAGCTCGAGCCAATCTTCGTGCGGGTAGACGCGCGCCAGCACGTCCTCGAATTCGCGGTAGAGCGCAGGGGACGCGTCGAGCAGCGTGAGCCGGAACACGTCGAGCCCTGCCTCGATTTCGTCGCGCGGCGAAGGTTTGGTCGCGCGCGATTCTTCGGTCGCGTAAAGGGCGCTGGTCGCGAGCTGCAGACGCTCTTGCGCCTGCTCGCGGATGCGCGGTCCCGGCGGTGCCTCGACGATGTCGAGCTGGCGCTTGATCTCATTCAAGTGATCGCGCGTCGTGCGGCGCCGCGCCTCGGTGGGATGGGCGGTCAAGACGGGCATGACGAACAGCCGCGCCAATTGGCCGCGCAGCGCGTGCGCGTTCATGCCATCACGAGCCAGGGACTCGATCGCCTGCGCGAGCGAGTCCTGCGCGGGCGCGGCGCGGCTGTGGCGGCGCAAGAGTCGGATGCGGTGCTGTTCCTCGGCGGCGTTCACGAGGTGAAACCAGTGCGTGAACGAGCGCGCCAGATCGCCGAGCCCGGCGAGGGGCAGGGCGGAGACCAGCTTCTGGAAGCGGGCGCGCCCGCCGTCGAGGCGCCCCTCGCGCAGCGCGATCGCTGCGTCGCGCAGCTCGCGTACGAGCGAGAGCGCTCGCTCGCCCGAAAGCTCTGCGACCGAGGTGTCCAGCACGTCCGTGAGCAGCGCGATGTTCGCATTGAGGGGCGCGTCGTCGGGTTGGGGAGCTGTCATCTCGCGACCTCATATTCGTTCGCGCGCACCCGCGCGCGCTTCGACCAGTCGACACCTTACGTGCGCGACGTTTCCAGCGCGAGAACGGCTGGAAGCAGACGCGGCTGCGAGCGTCGCAATCTGCCTCAGGCTGCACTCTCGACACAGAACCGAAATTAGGAATGCCAGGTTCGTTGCAGCGTACACGTGGCGTGCGCAGCGAGGTTTTTTTCCCCTGCCGCGTCGCTTTGGTGCGCCGTTCGATGTCTTGTGCAAAAGTCTCGGGCGTACATTCCAGCGAGAAAGTACGAATCAGAAGCTCCGGGTATACTCGTTGCTCAGTGCAGGCGTGGGGAACGCGACTGAGTGCCTCTTCCAAGCGCATCAGCGTTCGCAAAAGGCACCGAGGAAGGAGTCACAAGTGGCCACCGTTTACACCTGGTACGCAGGCGCCGGGTCCCCCGATGCGTCTGGCAGGATCGACGGCCACCCGGTCGAAGCGCGCGTCCCCGCGCGCGAGCGGGATGTCGAAACGCGCGCCTCCGCGCGCGAGCGGGATGTCGAAGCGCGCGTCTCCGCGCGCGAGCGGGATGTCGAAGCACGCGTCTCCGCGCGCGAGCGGGATGCTGGAGCACGCGTCTCCGCGCGCGAGCGGGACGGAGATGGACGTAGCTTGCGCGAGCGCAATGGTGACGGGCGCAGCGCGACGCGCGATCTCGATGCGCGCGTGCGCGAGCGCGACGGCGAGCTGCGCGATCGGGCGCGCGAGCGAGATGACGGACGCGCTGCGGCGCGCGAGCGGGGCGCGCTACCACGCGCGGGCGAGCCGCTGTCCTCGTGGGAAGAGCACAAGCCCTCGGCCGAGGTCCCCGATTGGTCGCGCGAATACTGCGCAACATTGGAGTGGAATCCCTCTCGGCAGCTCTTGCGATCGCTGCGCGACTACACGGAAGCGCGCGAGCGTGGTGGGGCGCTCGGACTCGTGCGACGCAAGCTGGCGGCGCTGCGCCACCGCTTTTGGTCGGTGGTGACGGGGGCCGAGATACCGCTCAACAGTTCGCGGATCGCCGGCGGTCTGCTCATCCCGCACCCGAACGGGATCGTGCTGCATCCGGAGGTCGTGATCGGACCGAACTGTCTGCTCTTTCAGCAGGTCACTTTGGGGACCGGACCACGTCCCGGCGTACCCAAGCTGGGCGGCAACATCGACGTGGGACCCGGCGCCAAGATCCTCGGGGGCGTCTCGATCGGCGACCACGCAGTGATCGGCGCGAACGCCGTGGTGTTGCATGACGTCGCGCCCGGCGCGGTCGTGGTCGGCGTCCCCGCCGTACCGAAGAAACGGCTCTCCCACCGCTGACGCAGCGGCCGCGAACGTCGCACTTCGGGGCCGCTGCGCTCGTTAGAAACGGCTCTCCCAGCGCTGAAGTCGCGGCCGCGAACGTCGCACTTCGGGGTCGCTGTGCTCGTTACGCGGGCGTGAGTTCCTCGGACAGCGCACGCAGCACGGCGGGGCGCGCGCGTACACGAAGGTGTGTGCCGGTCTCGTCGTAGCGCTCGTCCACGACGCGGCAGCGTTCGCGGATCAACGCGAGCTTACGCTGCTCTTGGTAAGGAACGAGCAGCTGCACCTCCTCCATTTCTTGCTCGAAGAAGAGCACGATGGCCTGGTGGACGCGCGCGACGTCGGCC
>CAZYWR010000041.1:0-8231 GCA_964651185.1 uncultured Polyangiales bacterium | reverse complement strand
ACCTCCGACGAGCCGTCGCGCTGGGCCGGAGACGAGTTCGTGGCCGTGCTGCCCGCGACCAACCTCGAGCAGGCACAGGTCGTGGCCGAGCGCATCCGGCGCGCGATCGCGAACACAGAGCTCGAGTGCGGCCCGAGCCAGCTCACGGTCACGCTCGGCGTCGCGCAGTTGATCGTCCGCCAAGACGATATCCCGAGTCTGCTCGCGCGCGCAGACCGCAACCTCTACCAAGCCAAGCGCGACGGCCGTAACTGCTCCGTCGCCGCGTGACCCGCGCTCGAGACTGGACGAGGGAGCTCATGCGCTCGGCGCGACTTTGGCTGGATGTTTTGCTGGATGAACGATTGCGGGAGGTCGCGCGCCGGATCATGCCGAGATGATGAGCCCGTCTCGTCCGCGATCGACGTGGGCCGCGATGGCGCGCGCGCTTCGCCACCGTAACTACCGGCTGTTCTTCTTCGGCCAGGGCACCTCGCTGATCGGCACCTGGCTCAGCCGCGTCGCCATCAGCTGGCTCGTATACCGGCTGACGGGCTCGTCGGTGCTGCTCGGGACCGTCGGGTTTGCGGGACAGATCCCCACCTTTCTGCTCGCACCCGTCGCCGGGGTGCTGGTCGATCGCTGGAATCGCCACCGCGTGTTGGTGATCACGCAGGCGTTCGCGCTCTTGCAGTCTGCCCTGCTCGCTTGGTTCGCGCTGCGCGGCACGATCACCGTGTGGCACGTGCTGTGCCTCGCGGCCTTTCAAGGTTTGATCAACGCCTTCGACACGCCCGCGCGCCAAGCGTTCGTGATCGAAATGGTCGATACGCGCGATGATCTGCCCAACGCCATCGCCCTCAACTCGTCGATGGTCAACGGCGCGCGTCTGCTCGGCCCTTCCGTGGCCGGCGTGCTGATCGCGGCGGTGGGCGAGGGCTGGTGCTTCTTCATCGATGCAGTGAGCTACCTGGCGGTGCTCGCGTCGCTCTTCGCGATGAAGCTGCGTGCGCCCACGCGCGCCGCGCGCGAGCGCAAGCACGTCTGGCTCGAGCTGGGAGAGGGCTTTCGCTACGCGTGGTCCTTCCCGCCGATCCGCGCGATCCTGCTCTTGCTCGCGCTGGTGAGCTTCACCGGCGTGCCGTACGTGGTGCTGATGCCGATCTTCGCGAGCGAGGTGCTGCGCGGCGGCGCGCACACGCTCGGCTTGCTGATGGCGGCCAGCGGCGTGGGCGCGGTAGCCGGCGCGCTTTGGCTCGCCTCGCGGCCCAGTGTGCTCGGGCTCGGGCGCGTGGTGGCGCTCGCCGGCATCGTTTTTGGGGCGGCGCTGATCGCCTTTAGCTATTCGCGCTGGGTCTGGCTCTCCACCTCGCTCTTGGCGCTCGCCGGCGGCGGCATGATGGTGCAGATGGCGGCTTCGAACACGCTGATCCAGACGCTGGTCGACGAAGACAAGCGCGGGCGCGTGATGAGCTTCTACACGATGGCCTTCTTCGGAATGATGCCTTTCGGCAGCTTGATGGCCGGTTGGCTGGGCGCGGCGATCGGCGTCTCGGCCACCGTCGCTTTGGGCGGCTTGGCCACGGTCGCCGGCACGCTGCTCTTTGCGCGCATCCTGCCGGTGCTCCGGCGCGACGTGCACCCGATTTACCAGAGGCTCGGCATCCTTCCGGAGATCGCCGAGGGGCTCAACCAAACGGCGCAGCTGACGCGGCCTCCTGAGCAGTAAGCACTTGGGCCTGCGCCGCGATGTGCGATCAGCGTGGCCCTGCGCCCGCGGAGCGCGCGCGGCCCGCTTCCGGCAGCGGCTTGGCGGGCGGCTTGGCGCGTATGGCCGCCTTGGGCATCGCCTTGGCGACGCCTGCCTTGGCGTTCGCGCTCTGCCTCGCGTGGGCCGGTGAGTCGGGAAGCGCGAGGGGCTTCGCTGCCCGCGGCGTGGCGCTGAGGTGTGCGTTGGGTTCGTGGATCTTGGGGAGCGTCTTGGAGCTCGCGTTGACTTTGGCGGCCGCCTTCGCATTCAGCGCGGGCTTGGCGGCCTTGCTGTCCGCGCCGGGCGCGGCCTTCGCCTTCGGGGCGGGCTCGGGGCGCGCTTTGTGCGGTCTGTTTGCGCTCTGCGGCGCGCTTTCCCGCTTGCTGGGCGACGGCTCGACGGAGTTCGGCGCCGGTTGGGTGGAGCCCGCCGCGGCGGCCGGTGCGTCGGAGTTTGGAGCCGTGGTCGCTTCGGGGACGACGTCGGGCTTCGCGCGGAACGGCTCGGGATAGAGCCAGGCTGCCAAGAGCAGCACCGCCAGCGCCATCGCGATGCCGAGGACATGCCGGTACGAGAACAGGACGCGCACGACGCGTGACGTGAAAGCGTTCGGCCGTCCCCCGCGCACCCGGCGCGCATGGCGGGCACGCGCGTGCATGCGGGCGGCGAGCCCGTCCGGAACGGCCGGCATGCGCTCGGTCGGAATCGCCGAGGTCGGCAGCGCGCGGTCGGGGCCGCGGCTCGAGCGGCGCGCATGGAGCATCGCGGCGGGCTCGGCCGGCTGCCGGCTGGTGCCCGGCGCGCGCGCAGCGGGCACGTCAGGAGGCCGTGGAAAGACGCCCAACAGCGTTTCGGCGACCGGCGCGCTCGCGGCGCTGGGGGGACGTGTGGAGCCGCGCGCGTCGACCGGTCGGCCCTCCTCCGTTTCGCCCGTCGGGTAGTAGCCGCTGCTCGGCTGGGCGGCGGCAGCTTCGGCGGACAACGGCGCGTGGGCGGGCGACCCATGGGCCGCCAGGGGGGCCCCCGGATCGGACCGCGGCAGCGGCTCCTGCGCGAGCGCCGCGGCGCGAATATCGGCGCGCGTCGGGGCTTCGTGCGCGAGCGCTTCGCTCTGATAGGCGCGCGTCGGGGCCTCGTGCACGGCCGAGCGGGGAGCGCGCTCGCTGAACATGCGCGGCACGGCGTGACGCAGGCGTTCGAGGGACCCGGGTTGGGTAGCGTGTTCGAACAATCCCGGCGGTTCCAGCTGTCGGACCAAGCCGGCGAGCGCCCGCTGGCAGTCGATGGGCCGATCGGAGGCTGGGAGCATCTGCAGCGCCTCGCGCGCGCTTTCGGGCCGATTGGCCGGGTCCACCTCGAGCAGCGCATCGATGGTCGCGACCAGGCGCGGAGGCGCGCGGCGCAGGAGCGAACGCAACCGCGGGCGGTCGCCCGACAAGATCTTGCCGAGCAGCTCCACCTCGGTGGGCGCGTCGAACGGGTGCGCGCCGGTCAGGAGCTCGTGCAGGACGACGCCCACGGCGAACAGATCGCTGCGCGCGTCGAGCTCGTGCGCGCGCACCTGCTCGGGCGACATATAGGCGAGCTTGCCTTTGGTGAAGCCCGATTGGGTGCGGTGCTTTCTGCCGCGCGCCTTGGCGATCCCGAAGTCCGTGAGCTTCACGTCGCCGCGCCGACTGATGAGGACGTTGGACGGCGAGATGTCGCGGTGGACCACCTGCAGCGGCTGCCCGTGTACGGCCAGCGTGTGCGCGTAGTCGAGCGCGCTCAGCAGCTTGGAGACCAGAAAGATGGCGACGGCGGGCTGGAGCCGCTCTTTGCGGTGCGTGAGCGCAGCTTGGATGCGCTCGAGGTCGACGCCCTCGACCAGCTCGAGCGCCATGTACAAGGTGCCGTCCGCCTCGCCGAAGTCATAGATCTGCACGATGCCCGGGTGGTGCATGTGCGCGAGCAACTGCGCTTCGTCCGAGAACAGCTCGAGGAAGCTCGGATCGCCGGCATAAGCCGCCAGGATGCGCTTCAGGCACACGCGCTGCGCCGGGCCCACCGAACGGTTGCGCACGGCCAGGAACGTCTCCGCCATGCCGCCCACTCCAAGGGGGCGGAGGAGCTCGTACGCGCCGACCCGCATTTGCACGAAAACGCTGCCTCCCGGGCGAAATCGCTGAACCGTAGACGCAACCGGGGCCGATCACCAGCGGTTCGGGGGATCCCGCTCGTCCTTCGACGCTTGTCGGCCGCGTGGCTATTCCAAGGTCGGTTCGACGAGGAGCCGCGCAGCTAGGGGGGTGGCGGCCAGGGAAAGCGCCGAGGCGCTGCTTGACGAGCGCGTGCGGCGCGGCAAGCCCCTGGCAGCGCAGTGGGGCGACGGGGCTCGGTCCGTGTGACAAGGCTTCGCGCTGCGGCTCCGTCTGCTGCACACTGCGGCGCATGCGAACCGTGCGAACGGTGCGCGTGCTCCAGGAACGGATGTTCCAGATGTCAATCCCGCGGGTTTAAGTGCAGTCAACGCGAAGTCGTCGATCTCGGTTTACCGTCTTGTGCGTGGCGTTCTTCGGGGCCGTCGGCGCGCATTGGCTGGGGGGCGATCGGGTCGAGGCGCAGCCCGAAATCTTGGACCTGACCGAGGAGCCGGCGCTCGGGTCTTCATCCCGAGCCGTGCCGGCCGCGCCCGTCGCTCCCGCGCCCGCGCAAGTTCCTTCGCTGCCGGCCGGCTCGGGAACCGATGCGGCAGCTCGCGAGACATGGTCCGACGGGGCTCGCACGAGCGCGTCGCCCAATGCGGCCCTGCCGCGGCGGCCGCGCTTTGGTCAGCGCTCGTTCGGCCTGCTCGCGCACGTGTTGCAATACGAAGGTTTTGGCGGCGGGGTGCGCGCGGGTACGCGCTGGTTCGGCGTGCTCGCCTCGGCGGGCTGGCAGCCGCGCCTCTATTACGTCCGGCACAAGTTCGAATACTTCGACACCCTGCAGATCAACGGCGACCTCTACGCCACCTTCGCGGGCGCGGACGCGCGTTTCGCGCCCGGCTTCACGGTCGGGTACAAGTACGACACGCTGCTCAAGAGCGCGGGCGCGGCGGGGTTTTACGCGCTCGTCAATCTGACCGAGAAGCTCGCGCTGCAAGGCCAGGTGGGGCTCTTGATCTTTCCGGCCGGGGCGCGCGAAGTGCGCCGCCATAGCCGGACGTGCGACGCCGTCGAGGCGAGCCAATGTTCGTTCGGGTTCTTGTCGCCCAAGGTCGAATTCGGCGCTTCGCTCGGCTTTCTATTTTTTCCCTGAATGGACGGTTGCAGCGGCGCCTCGGTCGCGCCGGCGCAAGGCGCAAAAGAGCGCTTGGGGCCAGGGCTCGAGCTGACCCTGGTAGACCGTCTCGTGCAGCTCGACCACCTCGAAGTCGCCCTCGAACAGCGCGCGAATTTGCTCGGGCGTGAAGCGGTAAGGTCCTTGCTCGCCGGGCTGTAGGTGGCTGAACGCTTTGAGGAACAACCAGCCCTGCGGCGCGAGCAGCCCGCGCATGGTGCGCACGTATCCCGCGCGCGCTTCCGGCTGGAGGACGTGGAAGCACCCGCGGTCGAAGATCACGTCATACGGGCCGCGCAAGCGCGTGGCGAGCACGTCGTCGGCGACGAACGTCACCGGCACGCCGCGGCGCGCAGCTTCGCGCGCTCCGTAGGCGATCGCCGCGGCCGAGACGTCTACCGCCGTGACCTCGAAGCCGCGCTCCGCCAGCGCGATCGCCTGCGTGCCTGGACCGGTGCCTTCGTCGAGCAGGCGTCCGCGGTCGACGCCGAACTTCGCGAGCGCGCCCTCGAGGTCGGGATCGAGCGTCGGCCAATACCACGGGAGCGCTTCGACCGTACCGTGCCGGTACAGCTCTTCCCAACTAGGAAATCCGCGCGGGTCGCTCATACGCATCACGTAAGCACGGGCAAGAGGCGCGACCAGGCGCTCCATGCCTTTTGCGCTTTCGGCGCTCTTCGTGCGTTTCCTCGGCACCCCGTGTGCAACGATGTCTCCCGCGGCGCCTTCGCGTCCGTGTGGACGGATGCCAAGATGCAGGACGGATGTCGCCAGCTGGCCGCCCTTCGAACCCGCGTCGCTACACGTTTGGTGGTACGGCCGCCATCGTGACGAGCATGGGAATCATTGTGGGATTCGATGCCGCGTCGGGGGCTCGCGCGACCATCATCACCAGCTTGCTGGTGGTCGCCATCGCGGACAACATCAGCGATTCACTCAGCATCCACCTCTATCAGGAGGCCGAAAAGCTCGAGCAGCGAGCCGCGTTCGAGGCGACGCTCACGAACTTCGTCGCGCGGCTGCTGGTGGTCCTCAGCTTCGTGGCCTGGGTCGCGGTGCTGCCAGCGCGCTGGGTCGTGCCGGTGGTTCTGGGTTGGGGCATGTCGCTGCTCGCGTTCATATCCGTCCTGGTCGCACGCGCGCGCGACGCGTCGCCGCGGTCAGAAGTCGCGAAGCATTTGACGGTGGCCGCGGTCGTGATCGTATTGAGCCGCTTGGCGGCGTCGGCGATCTATGTGTGGATATCGCCGTGATGCGTCCGAAGCGGCGGAAGCGCGATCTGTCGACGCACTCAGAAGTCGAACGTGCCTTGGCCCTCAACGCCTTTGCTATGAAGTGACCCCGTCGAGCGGCACTCGTTTTGGGCTCTTTCTTTTCTGTCGTGCTCGTGTGTCCTTGTGGGCTCGTGAAGCGGAGTAGATCAGCGTCGCGAGGGGCGCTTCGACGACGAGTCACACAGCTATTCGCGGGTCGCAGCACAAAGCCGTAGAGCCGCATGATCGTGCTTCGTCGGGAGGAGTGAGATTGCCCCGCTGCGTGGACGCCTACGGTGGCTCACGACCCAGCGATCGCGGAGCCGGTCACTTCATACGTACTCACTTAGGAACCGTTGGGCGCTTACAGGCGAGAGTCAGCCGCCGGCATCACCTTCCCGAGGGCAATCCGCGGGACAGTTACAGATGTTTTCTCCAGAGGCACAGATGCCATCTCCACACGCCAGGCAGACAAACAGACTGGGCGGACCAGGAGCATCGCACCCCTCGGGCGCACCATCTGCGTTGGGAGGTTCTTCGTTGCCCGGAACCAGATAGCCGACCCGCACCAAGCCGGGACAGCACAGCGCACAAATTGCTTTTCCATCGAGCTGACTCCCGCCTGGCGTGCATCCTTGATAGATTCCTCCATAAGAAAAACAAAAGCCCTGTGCGAGGCCAGCACAGCAGCTTGTGCCAGCGTCGGGAGCACAACAGCGATAGGGTCCTTGCATGGTGTACTGTTCACCACCGTCGACGTTCCGATCGGACAGATCTGCATCACCTGCAGATCCGGCGCCCACAAGACGACTCGCGTCCAAAACAGCAGCACTTGTGTCCACTTCGCGGCTCGCATCTCGACTGGTGCGCTCACTCGCGCAACCTAAGAGCAAAATTACCACCGCGCTCTTACGTAGTCGCATCCTACCATCCTTGCAGTTTGACAAGTGCTGCCAAGCTAATCTTGGATTCCACGGTCTAGTAGACAGAAGTGATCACCATCTCATCTCATGAGTAACACAATGCGTTTTCATCTGTAACAGATCTACACAGAAACTGTTCTGACGCGATGATATCGTGACATTCTGGTGCACCTGTTGCGCTCATTGCCGTAGAACTGACGTCATATCGAACCGGCGCGGTTGTGCCGACATATATCGAGGCCCGTCGCGTAGACAAAGTTGTCATAGGCATGCGTACTGAATAGGGCAAAGAGACGAGGAAGCGCATCGCCATATTTGGCCGGGTAGACTTGCCAGCCGGCTTCCACCGTTTCCAACATCTTGTCCGCACGGGCTCTGCGCCCTACCCATATTTGAGACAGGCTGAATTCTTGCCAATATACGCTTGCGCCTTCGATATACGGCTGCCAAACGATTGATAATCGATTCGGCGCCATTGGTCGGCTGTGCTTGACGAATTACTGCATACTGATGCAGGTCTGTCGGTCCTGTCGTCGGCCGATTGACGAGTTGGTGGAGCGACTTCACCTGGTTCTGCCTGGCTCGGGGCGCGCCAGCATGGCCAAGAGTGCCGTGGTACAGGCTCGGGCTCGACTGGGGGAAGAGCCGCTGCAGTGGCTGTTCGAGCACTGCTCTTAAAAGTGGGCCCACGAAAGTGCGCGCCGTCATGAATGGCGCGGTCTGGCCTGTATGGAGTGGACGGCACGACGGCACGCATCTCAGGCTCGCCGGACAATCGTGGCTTTTTCGGGAGCCAGTCGGCGGGCGAGAAGGGGTTGAGCGGCTATCCGTTGGCGCGCCTCGTCACGCTGATGGCCTTGCGCTCACACCTTATCGTTGGCGGCTGCGATCGGTCCGTATGCCGACGAGCGTCCGATGGCGATGACTCTGTGGCCGAAGCTCCCAGGCAACTCGCTGGCCATCGTCGACCGCAACTTCCTGGCCGCGAACATCTTGCTCCCGCTCGAGAGTTCGGGCGAGTCGCGG
>CAZYWR010000040.1:0-13181 GCA_964651185.1 uncultured Polyangiales bacterium | reverse complement strand
CGGCGGGTTGCCACCTTCGCCGAGATCGGCGCGCTCGTCTACTCGCGCGCGCCCAGGGCACGCCTTACGCTCGCCTCGGGCTTCATGCAGTTCGTGTTCCTGATCGACGACCAATACGACACGGACACAGTTCGCGCTAAGGACATCGACTGGATTCACGCCTTGTTCCAGCGCTCGCTCGCTGTCCTCTCCGGCAACGCGGCGCCGCAACTCACCGATCCCTTCGAGCGCTTCACCAATGACCTCCGCCGCGGGCTAATCGAAGCCAGTACCCCCGAGTGGATGGCGGCCTTCCTTGCGCATGTACACGACGAGCTGATGTTAGGAGCGCTGCCACTGCTCACGTACCAGGCGCACGGCGACGTGCTGAGTCCCGACGAATACCTCTACCTGCGCGAGCTGGACATGGGCGCGTACCCGTGCATCGACTGCATCGAGATCGCGGGAGGATTCACCCTGCCACCGGATGTCCGCGAGCACCCCCTCCTGCGCAAGCTCGCCAGGCACGTCGTGCGGCACGTAATCTGCGTAAACGATCTGTGTTCGTATGAGAACGAAGTCCTACGCCACGGCCTTACCAATAACCTTGTGTTCACGATCCAGCACGAAAGACGAGCCAGCTTCGAAACCGCCATGGAGGCGGTAGTGCGGTTGGCCAATTCTGAGGCGGAGGCGTTCCTCGCGACGCAGCGCGATTTGTCATCGGCGTTCGCGCGGCACCTGACCAAGGACATTACTGCGTACGCCACCGGCATGGCGCGGTTCATGCGCGGAAACTACGACTTCGCCATTTCCAGCCCTCGCTATCGAGAGAGCACTGAGTAGGTCACGCTGAACGTGGTCTGGAGGCACAATGTTAACGCACGCGACCCGCGAAGCCGTCCGACCATTCCCTCGCATGCGTGGGCCGTCCAGCTCCCGCTTCGGCGGCTGGCGCCGCAACCTGCTGGAGTTCTTTCTCGATCCGATCGGGGTCATGACCGCGCTGCGGGGCGATTACGGCACCATCGTTCCGCTCACAGAGAATTGCTCGCGCTGGTTGTTCGCGTTCGGCGCGGAGAACAATCGTAAGATTCTCACGAATGCCCAGCTATTTCGTACGGACACGCTCCCGGTTGCCGTCCCTATCGACTCCCCCGTGGGCCGCCTCAAGCGCAGTTTCGCGTTCTCAGACGGGCACGAACACAAACGCCAACGCGGTCACGTAACGCCAGCGTTTCATCGAGAGCACATGCCTCGGTATCACGAGATTATCCAGAGACACACCACGCGCTTCCTGCAGTCGTGCGGGAGAGTGCGGTGGCTGGACGTCTCCCGTGCCATGCACGACCTCACTTTCGGGATCGCACTCGAAGCTTTCCTCGGGATCGACTCGAACAGCACGCCGGCCCTTGGAGGGGATCTGCGCGAATGGCTGCGCATCCTCAGTCATCCCGGCGTCGTATTGTTCCCGTTCAATCTGCCTCTGACGCCCTTGCGCACGCTCCAAACCTTGACCGGCCGCATCGAGGCGGGCCTCCGCGCTCTGATCGCCGAGCGCAGCGGACGCGCGGTGCACACGCGTGATCTCCTCAGCCTTTTGGTGTTGGCGTCGCAGAGCGTCGGCGCGTCGATCTCGGAGCTCGAGATCGCACCGAATACTTTGGTCGTCATGTTAGCGGGACACGAATCCGCCGGAAACTCGCTAGCCTGGACCTTGTTCTTACTGGACCAGCACCGTGACGTGCTCGAGCGCGTGGAGCGCGAAGTCGATCACGTCTTGGGAAGCGCTCCGATCGCCATGGCCCACTTCGGGCAGCTTTCGCTGCTCGGTAGGGTAATCAAGGAGAGCATGCGGATACTGCCGCCGCTCGCGTACAACCTTCGCACGAGCACCTCCGAGTTCACGCTAGGCAACTCGAGTTTCGCGTCTGGGACGAAGATCGTGTGGAGCCCCTATATCACGCACCGCGAACCGACCGTCTACGCAGAGCCGGATCGGTTTTTGCCAGATCGTTGGCTTGATCTGACGGTGCCGAGTGACACGTATATCCCGTTTGGACTGGGTGCCCACGCCTGCATAGGCGGCTCCTTCGCGCAGCTCCAGATGACCATCGTGCTCGCGGAGCTCCTGCGTGCATACCAATTCTCGCTAGCGAGCGATACCCGAGTCGATCGGTCGGTTCAAATTACCCTGCGCCCCAAGCGCGGGATGCCGATGCATGTTGATGAGCGTGGAACCGCGCGTCGACCGCGATGGTCGGTGTACGGTGATCTCAGGGAGATGGTACGCTTCCCATAGCGCATTGGCTCGGCACGAGGAGTCAGCTCCGGAGCTCTCGTAGGAAAGACTCGAGCACCGCGTTGCCCCCTCCTTTAGCGACTTCCATGGCGCTCGTGCCCAAGATGGCAATGTCAGACTTCCCGCGTAAGAACGTCACGTCCCCGCGGCCTCTGACGCCGAAACCGACGGCGGTCGGCAGGGGCGTAGCGCGACGGCACCGCTCAAGATAGCACGCAGTCTCCTCACTGAAGCGGGTACCGTGCCCTGTGACCCCCGTGCGGGCGGTGACATAGAGGAAACCTTCGCTGCGCGAGCCCAGCATGGCCATGCGCTCCGGCGAGGTAGTCGGGGCAACGATGAGAATCGGGGATATGTTTTGCCGCTTCATCAGGCCGAAGAGCTCGTCGCCCTCCTCGAGCGGGCAGTCCGGGAAGATCGCTCCGGCGATCCGCGCCGCGCGCATGCGGGCAACGAACTGCTCCGGCCTGCCGCGCAGCGCAATGTTGATGTAGGTCATGAGCAGAAAGGGGATGTTGTGACTGGATGTAAGGTGCGCGGCCAACTCGAAACACTGTGAGACCGACGTACGCCGCGCCAGCGCCTGCTCGTTCGCGTACGAGATCTGCGGGCCATCTGCCATGGGATCAGAGAACGGGATCTGTAGTTCGATCAGCTCGACACCGGCTCGGACCATCGTGGCGACTGTCTCGATGTTCTGGTCGAGGCTGGGATACCCGATGACGATATGCGTCATCAGCAGGATCTCGCGGCGCGCGCGCTGTTCGCGGATGTAGGCTTCAAGATCCATAGGAGCGCCCCTTGCGGCGGATGAACTCCCTCCACCCGTCGTCCGCGAGCGCGTCCGCGACGGTGAAGATGTCTTTGTCTGCGCGCCCCGATTGATTGACGACGACCACGCTATCGCGTGGTAAGGCCGGCGCCTCCTCGATTGCGCGCGCAAAAGCGTGCGAAGACTCGAGCGCAGGCAGGATGCCCTCCAGCCGCGCCGTGAGCTCCAGCGCGGCGATCGCCTCGGCGTCGGTCACTGCCTCGAAGCGCGCGCGTCTGAGTTCCTTCAAGTGGGCGAGGATGGGAGAGACCCCGACGTAGTCCAGCCCCGCCGCGACGCTGTGTGTCTCGCACATCTGCCCGTCTTCGTCTTGCAAGAAGTAAGATCGACAGCCCTGAGCAACTCCTATCTTCGCAGCGCCTCCCGACAGACGAACAGCGTGTCGGCCGGTGTGCAAGCCAGCGCCTCCCGCTTCCACGCCGACGAGCTCGACGTCTGAGTCCTCGAGGAACGCGCTGAACATGCCCATCGCGTTGGAGCCCCCGCCCACACACGCAAACACCCGGGTCGGCAGCTTGCCTTCGGCGGCGATGAGCTGCCGACGCGTTTCGCTACCGATGATCGATTGAAACCAGGATACCATCTCCGGAAACGGGTGCGGACCACATGCCGTGCCGAGCACGTAGTGGGTATTGCTCATGTTTGCGGCCCAATCGCGGAAGGCCGCGTTGATCGCGTCCTTCAGCGTGCGGGAACCGTCGCAGACGGGCACCACGGTGGCGCCTAGACGCTCCATCCAAAAGACGTTCGGGCGTTGGCGCAGGACATCGTCTTCACCCATGTAGATCGTGCATTCGAAGCCAAAGCGCGCGGCCATCGTGGCGGTCGCGACGCCGTGCTGCCCCGCGCCCGTCTCCGCGATGACGCGCGTCTTGCCGAGGCGCCGTGTGATTAGGCCCTGCCCCATCACATTGTTGATCTTGTGCGCGCCCGTGTGGTTGAGGTCTTCCCGCTTGACGTAGATGCGGGCCCCCCCGCAGTGCCGGGTGAGGTTCTCGGCAAAGGTCAATGGCGTCGGCCGGCCTGAGAACGCGCCCATGATCGACGTGAACTCGGACCAAAACTGCGGGTCCGCGCGGGCTCGTTCAAACACATCCCGAAGGGCGTCGAGGGTCGACGTCAGCACCTCCGGCGCGAACATCCCCCCAAACCCTGAGTAGTAGCCGCGGTTTGGCTGCATCCGGTGCCTCTTCAACCTCTTCAGCCGAAAAGGTTGAGCTTCGCGGCAAAGTTGTCAAGACAACTATGAGGCTTTTTCTCGCGCACTACGCCGGGAGCGGCGCCCCATATCGGGCATTTTTGGCGATTTGCAATAGCTGTTGCAAGGAAATCCATGCCATGTTGTATTGACAGCTAACCCATGTGTGTCAGAAAGCGGGAATCCGCTGTGGACCTCCCCCTCTACGAGCAAATTGCGGCGCATCTGCGCGCTGAAGTCGCCCGCGGCGATTATTCGCCAGGTGCCCGTATTCCATCGGAGCACGAACTCGCGGAGAGGTTTGGGGTCGGGCGGCCGACCCTGCGCCAGGCCACGGAAGTTCTGGTGCGCGAGGGCGTGCTCGAACGGCGCAAGGGATCCGGTACGTACGTGGCTGGGCGGCCCTCGGAGGTCGATCTTCTCTCCGCGGTGGGGACGCTCGAGCCGTTCCGTCGCATCGGCCTCGCACTGGACACCGCGATCGTGACGGAGCCGAAGCTCATCCGCTTCGAGGGAGACGCGGGACATCCGCTCAACAAACGCGCGGTCTACCGGATCCGGCGTCAGGGCAGTATCTGGCGAGAGCCTGTGTTGCTCGAGGAGATGTACTTCGACGCGGCGATCTTCCCTAACCTCGATCGCCTGCCGCTCGAGGGAGTATCGTTCTCGCGCCTCGCCCAAGATCACTTCGGGACGAGACCCGCGCGGGCCCAGCAGTGCTTCGTCGTGCACGCACTCAACGCCAAACGTGCAAGCTATCTCGGCCTCGCCGAGGGCGACCATGTCTTGAAGGTGGAACGTCGAATTCAATTCCACCACCTGGGCATCGGATTCACCGCAGACATGTTCTGTCGGACAGACAGTATCCACTTTACTCAGAGCTTGAACCTCCAAGATTGTACCGTCGACCAAATGCGATTTGCGTGAAGCGAAGGGTGGTCGCCCGGAGCTATCCATTTCGATCCTCGTAGTCTCGCGCCGCGTGCGGGACGGCTTGTCGTTGGCACATGACATCGCTTCGTCATACGGCTGGGGGGCCTATGCACATGCAACGGGAACCTGAAGCGAAACGACCGGCTGGCGACTCCCGCGGGCTCCCCGAGGGGGAGTTGGTGGGGTTGATGCTGCGGGAAGCCGCGCTGCGCGGTCGCGAGCGCTGGCCGCGCGTCAACGTGCCGATCGCCGTATTTTACGAGCACACGCTGCACGCGAGCGGCAGAGCGGGCATGGCCCTTGGTCAGCTCCATCTGACTGACCTCTACCTCGCGTGCGGCTGCGCCTTGGGTTGCCGCTGGGCATTGCGAGAGTTCGAGGAGGCGTACCTGGCTCCGGTTGGCCAGTCGCTGTTAAGGCGTGGGCTCCCCGCGGACACGGTAACGGAGGTCTCGCAAATCGTGCGCTGCAAGCTATTCGTCGGGGGCTCAACGGGCCGCGCACAGATCGCGGAGTATGCTGGGCGCTCCTCGCTCGCTACGTGGGTCCGTGTTGTCTTGGAACGCGCGTTCGTGAGTCATCAGCGGACCGTGCGCCGCGGACCGGCTGCATTCGAGGAGACACTGCGATACGCGTCTATCGAGGAGGCGAATCTCGATGACTGCCTCCTCCGATCCCAATATGCGGAGCCGCTCGAAGAAGTGCTTGTCGCGGCGGTGGGATCACTCGCCATGCGGGACCGGACATACTTGCGGATGTACTTCGCGGAGGGCAAGACCATGGACGATATCGCCCGGGCGTTCACCGTGAGTCAATCGACGGTCTCGCGCCGCATCGCCGCCGCGGTCCACGACATTCGCAGAGAAATCTGCAAGCTGGGGAAAGCGCGGCTCGGGATCTCATTCCCGGAGGCGGTGGAGATCGGACGCATTCTCCAACGGGAGCTGACGCATGCGGTCAGCCGTGGGCTGTCGTCCGAGTTCACCGCCTGAGGTCTCGTAAACAAGCGTCTCTGCGGGCGAGAAGCGAGAATGTCCGGGGGAGCGTAGAGCGTAAGTAAATCAAGGACCCGGGCAAGGCCGAGATGGAGGCACATGACTTGCGCAACCGGGGGCCCATGGAACCGAAGCTGCGCCACTCCGTGCCGAGGGCTGTCTACAACTGCGGCCCTAGCGCCGACGCCGCAGTTCCGCCTCCATACGCGACGGCGAAACCCGTCCCGCGCTCACAGGTCCCGAAGCCGCCGCTGTTCGGGTGCAGTTGTGCGGACCGCGGCTCGGGCAACTTCGAGCACCTCGCCCACCTCTTGCGTCGACAAGCGGCTGCCAGCACCGCGCTGTGTATCGAATGCCCGCGCGAGCGCGGCGCCGCGCGCAGACGGCTTACTGTGTAGCGACGCGCGCGCGAAGCCGCACGCTGCACGAAACCTCGGTTTGCCGCACCCGAGCAAGGGCCTCTTCGGAGCGGCCAGCAAGAACACGCGCTCGTGCGCGCAGCGCTACTTCGGCGCGAAGCGCCGATGAGACGGGTCGCCCGCCGCGACGGTGGCAAGTGTCAGCCCAGGCGCGCACCCGGTAGGCGTACCTCGAAGCAGCTTCCGCGCTCGTTGGGCAAGTAGCGTACGGAGCCGCCGTGATGTTCGGCGATGTGCTTGACCAGCGCCAAGCCCAACCCCACGCCGCCGTCTTTGCCCTCGCGGTGGTGCGCCGGGCGATAGAACGGCTCGAAGATGCGCTCGCGATCGCTCACTGGCACGCCCTCGCCTTCGTCCTCGACGCGCAGGACGACGCTCGTGCCGTCGAGTGCGAGCGAGGCGCGCACCGGATCCTTACCGTGGCGGCGCGCGTTCTCGAGCAGGTTGCGGACCAGGCTGCGCAGCATGCGCGCATTGCCCGATACGACCAGCTCAGGGCCCGACACCGCGGCGTGCACGCGCTCCGCTTCGCTCGCCAGGAGCGGACGAAGCGGCACTTCGGCGAAGTCCTTGGGCAGCTCGGTGTCGGCCAAGCGCCCGGCCAACAGCAGATCGCCGATCAGCCCATCCAGCTCTTCGATGTCGCGCGCGGCGTCGGCGCGCAGCCCTTCGCGCGCGTCGGGCGAGAGTGCGGGTTCGGCCGTGAGCTCGAGCGCCATGCGCAGGCGCGCGAGCGGCGAGCGCAGCTCGTGCGACGCACTCTGCAGCATGCGCCGCTGCTGCTTGAGCAGGCCCGAGATGCGATCGGAGCTGCGGTTGAAGGCGGCGGCCAAGCGCGCGATCTCGTCGCGGCCGCGCACGTGCACACGCGCGTCGAGGTCGCCTTCACCGAAGCGCGTCACGCCGCGCTCGAGCCGCTCGAGCCGGCGCGTGATGCGGCGCGCAGCCAAGTAACTCCCGAGCAGCAAGATGCCCAAAATCGCGCACAGCGGCCCGATCAAGCGCTCGGGCCCGAAGGCGTGCGCCCCTTGATCGAACGCGATGCCCACGGTGCGGCCGTCATCCAGCCGGATGCGCAGGCTCTGGTCGGCGTGTTCGTACTTGGTTTGTTGTCCGCGACCGCGCAGCTGCGCGGGACCGAGCACACGCCCCGAACGCGCGATCAGCTGGCCGTCGCGATCCCAGACGGATAGCGAAGCATGCAGGCGCTGCGCGCGTCGCGCGAGCTCTCGCTGATAGTGGAGGCGATCACCTTCGGGCAGATCTGCGACGATGAACGCGCCGACGTCCTGCACGAAACGCGGCATACGCTGCACCTCGCCGCGAAACAGCCATGCGATCGCCATCATCACGCTGACGCATAAGACGCCGGTCGCGACCAGCGCCTTGAAGATCTGCCAGTGCAAACGCCGCCTCATGACGTGCCGGCCAGGTCCTCGCTGAGGGGCGCGAACACGTAGCCGACCGCGCGCACGGTGCGGATGCGCCGCGGCCGCTTTGGATCGTCCTCGATCGCCGCGCGGATGCGCGAGATGTGCACGTCGATCGAGCGGTCGAATTCCTCGAGGTCTTCCCCGCGCACCGCCTGCATGAGCTGCTCGCGAGTCTGCACACGCCCGGCGCGCTCCGCCAGTACGCGCAAGATCTCGAACTGATGCGCGGTCAGCAGGCAGGCGCGGCCGTCGATGCGCGCCTCGTGGGCCGCGCGGTCGACCTCGAGCCGCCCAAAACGCAGCACGTCGCCGGCGGCCGGTACAGCGGGCCGGCCCCGGCGCAGGATCGCGCTCAGACGCGCCACCACTTCGCGCGGATTGAACGGCTTCGGCAGGTAGTCGTCCGCGCCGAGCTCGAGTCCCACGATACGATCCATGTCCTCGCCGCGCGCAGTGAGCATCAAGACCGGCACGTTGGAGTGTGCGCGCAACCGCCGCAGCACCTCGAGCCCGTCGATATCGGGGAGCATGATGTCGAGCACGACCGCGTCGAAGCGGCCGCTTTCGAGCGCGCGCAGCCCTGTGCCGCCATCGCAGCGCTGCTCCACCTCGAAGCCGCGCGAGCGCAGGTAGGTCTCGAGCATTTCTGCCAGGCGTTCGTCGTCGTCGACGATCAAGATGCGGGCGCCGCCCATGCCGCAGATCTTAGCGTTCGAAGCGCGCGAGGCGCTCGGCGAGCTTTTGACGCTGGTCGGGGGTGAGCACTTGGGCGAACTCGGATACGCCGCCGAGTCCGACCTCGGTGACGCGCTCAAGCAGCGCGTCGAGCTCGCCTCGGGTCTCTGCAAGCGCAGTCTGGTCGACCTGGTCGGCGAGCAGGATCTGTCGCAGCTTCTGGCGCAGCGCGTGGCCCTGGCTCATCAGCGCGAACAGCTCGGGCGCGCGCCGCGCCGCGATCGCGTTGGCCTGCTGGCGCTGCGCATCGCTTGCGTCGAGCTCGTCCAGCACGTGATCGATCCCGCCCTCGAGCCGCTCTGTGAGCTCGGCCGGCGAGCTCGGCCTTGCGTGGTGATGACGTCCCCAAGCCAGCGCGCGCGGCAAGGCCAGCGCGATCACCGCCAGCACCGGCACAGCGATCCAGAGCGCCCGCCGCAAGTTTTTCCCTGTCTCCATGAGCACGCCTCCTCCATCAAGGCTCACGCGCGCACGCGCGCTTCGGCCTGACCTTGCTCAGGGTAGAGGACGGCTTTATCGGGCCCATGGCCCGTGCGTAAAGTTGTGCAAAGTCAGCGGTCGTAGATGCTGCCGGCGCGCGCGGTCGCCGGCGCGGGCGCGGCTCGCGGCTCTTCCGCCAACTGCGCCGAGGGCAGGCGCTCTTCGCGCGCAGTGCAGAACGCGGACCAGTGCTGAAGCGACGGCATTTGCGCAGCGTTGCCGGCGCACGCCGCGTAGGCCTGCCGCGAGTGCACGAGGTAAGGCGCCGCCTGGGTGCGCATCAAATCGACGTACATTGCCGCGATCTCCGGCTCGGAAGCGAGCTCGGTAGGCACCGGCAGCGACAACAGCGTGCGCGCCATGTCCTCGTACACGAGGCCGACCAGCGCGCCGGCCATGATGCGCTGGCGGTGATTCTGCTCGGCCGCGCGATCGAGCTCCTGGCGGGCAGCTTCGGCGCGCCGGCTCTTGTCGCCGATCCAATCTTTGAGCTCCTGGTCGCTCCACGCCGTGTAAGCCGCACCGCTGGTGTCGCCCGGCTGGCGCGGAGGATCGAGGTTGAGGCTCTCGGCGCTGAGCATGCGCGCCATGCGCATCTCAGGGCTCAAAGTGGCGGGGTCGACGTCGAGACTCGGCAGCGTTTCCAGGCTCGGCCGCGCGGTGACGTCGCCGTTTTGGTAAGTATGTCTCGGGCCCGACGAAGAGCTCATGCACCCGACCAGGCCGAGAGACGCGAGTGCCGAGACACCAACTGCCTTGCGCATCTCCCTATTATGCCGCAACCGGGTCGGCCCGGAATGAGAACGGTGAGGAAGGTCGTCAAAAGTCCGACAGCGCCGCCCGCAACTGTCTTGGCTGCGGACGTCTACATGATGACGGGCGGCACGCACTCGAGCGTGATCTCGACGCGGTGGCCCCGGCCCTGCTGCAACGTCGTGCAGGCGTCGCCCTGGACGGTCACGGTGTTGTTCGCAAAAGACCAGCCGTTCGCATCGTTGGGTTTGAGGGGGTCGCCGTCGAGCTTGACGAGCAGATAGCTCGGATCGTCGACGGGCTCGTCGAACTTGAAATCACAGCTGATCACGGTGGCGGTCACGCTCTGGAACGCGTTCACCAGACTGGCCTGATCGCTCACTGGGAAGTAGTGGTCGGTCCCGCCGTGCTGCGCGAACTCGGTCAGCGCGCTCGCGAACTGCGGATCGAGGTCCGCGTCGTAGCCGACCACGAACGTCTTGATGCCGGCCGCCATCAACGCGTCGAGCGCGTCCAGGGTCAGCTGCATATCCTTGGCCAAACCGTTGCTGTCCGTGAGGCGCCCATCGGCGTTCGGGCAGGTGGGCTGGCCGTCGGTGACCAGGAGCACGTATTGCGCCGAGGCCGAGGCCTGGTCTGCCGCGATGCTCATCGACTGAAAAGTCTGCAGAGCGGCCTGCAGCGACTCGCCGGTCGGGGTCCCTCCGCCCGGCGTCGTGTTGTCGAGCACCTGCGCGATGTCCATCGCCTTTCCGGTGTCGAGCGGCACGTCGATGCGACCCGGGTTGCAGTCTGCTCGGCCGGCGGCAGGAAACGTCATCAACCCGAAGGCGACGTTCGTGTCGTACGCGGTCGTGAGCTGCTTGAGGGCAGTCACCGACGGATCCCAGCGATCGACGGGACCCGCCATGCGCGTGCCCCCGCAGTACGTGGTGTCCTGCCACTCCATGGTCGTGCAATCGATGCCGGCCCCAGCGCATGACAACGCGGTCGCGAGGTCGAAGGGGTCGATGTTGTCGCAGCGCAAGCCGGCGGGGATCGTGTCGGGCCTCATGCTGCCCGAGCGATCGAGCACGATCAGCATGTCCGGGATGGTGGAGCCCGTGTGGAACGCCGCCATGCCGCAGTTGGCCGGAGGCAGAGTCGTCACGTCGCGGGCCGAGCCGCTGTCGCGCGGCCCGCCGGCATCGGTCGATTGGTTCGGGTTGTTCGGGCTCGAGCTCGCGTCGCGCGACCCCGAGTCCGAGGCGTTCACCCCGGAGGCATCCTGCTGGGCGCCGGCATCCGCCTCGTCGCCGTCGGCGTTCGCGTTGCCGAGGGCGGCATCACTTTCGACCGAGCGGTTCTCGCCACAGCTGAACATGCCCGCGAGCATGACGGCCGCGAGCGCCCCACGAACTCGTTCCATATGGCACCTCAAGCTGAGCAAGGTTGGCGGCCGGCGCGCGGCCTGGTCCACGCCGTGATAAAAAACGCGAAAGCCCCGGCCCAACGCCGCGCTCGTCATGGGGAAGGCGAGGGAGCCACGCCCGAGGCACCTACAGGAGCGTCTGCTTCGGCCACTATATGCGGCCGGCGAAACAACAAGCAAACGCGTTTTGCCTGGCGCCCAAGGCGCGAGCGTTAAGCGCGGCCGACGACCACGCGGCTCAGAGGCACCCGCCGACGTTCGAACGCGCGCAAACCGACGCAGCGGCACGGCGCGAACAAAGCGCCGGCGGCGAACCGCGCCGTGTCATTCCGTGACGCGAATCGCGCGGCCGCGCCACAGCACCGAACCGTAAAACACGGCCTGGTAGGTGGCGACCAAGATCGCGCCTGCGAGCAGCGGCACGCCGACCACGAAGCCGGCAAGCTTGAGCAGGTCGGTGCGCATGTACGAGCGCGCCAGCACGACCGCGAGCCAAACCTCGAAGTAGACGAGTAGCCCCAGCGCGAGCAGCGTCGGATTCAACGAGAACAGCCCGACGAAGGGCGCGGCCAGCACCGAGATCCCGCCGATCGCGAACGTGAGCGCGAGCGGCACCGCGAGCCAAAAGTTCTCGCCGAAAATGGCCAGGCAGTGCTTGATGGCGCCGTAGAAGACCGCGCGCGCGCCGTTGTACATACGAACGCTGAGGCACTGCGGCGCGACCCGGAACGCCACGCGCTGGCCCTTGGCCTTGAAGTGGCGCGCGAGCATCACGTCGTCGAGCATCTCGGTGCGCACCGCCTCATGGCCGCCGAGCGCGCGGTAGACCTGCGCGTCCACCATGATGAAGGCGCCGATCGCGAGCGCGTCGTCGCTCTCTGGATCGTGGATCGGGCCGCTCAAGTAGTTGGTCACGGCCAAGAGCAGCGCCGGCGCCGCGGCGTTCTCCCAGATGCTCTCCCACACGAACAGCGGCAGGAGCGACAGCAAGGAGAGCTGGTGCTCCTCCATCTCGCGCACCGCCGCCACGAAGCTGCCTGGCTTGTGATCGATGTCGGCGTCGGTGAAGACCACGTAGTCGCCGGTCGCGAAGCTCGCGCCGTAACGCATGGCGTTCGCCTTGCCGAGCCAGCCCTCTTTGAGCGGCGGATCGTGCAGCGCGCGCACGCGCGGATCGTGGGCCGCGATGCGGTTGATGATCTCGCCCGTGCGATCGGTCGAGTGGTCGTTGATGACGATGAGCTCGAGGTCCACGCCGTTTTGGGCGAGCACGCTCTGCACCGTGGTCTCGATGTCGTCTTCTTCGTTGCGCGCGGGGATCACGACGCTGACGCGGCGATGTTTGCGCGGATCCGGATCGACGTGCTGCTCGGGCACGAGGGAGCGGCAGCGGCGATAGCTCGCATACGCTCCGACAGCGACGGCGGGCCAGACGATAGCAGCCAAGGACGTAAGCAAAAGCAACCAGTTTTCAAGACTCATTGCGTCCTCATGGGAGCGGTCAAGCCGCTCGCCGCGCCCATCCGCCAGGAGCAAACCGAAAATAAGAAGAGGTGCCCTGGTTTTTGTAGTGGGACGGCCGAGCGAGCTTTCTGAAGACAAGTCGAACCGAAGGCCAAGCTTTCTGAAGGCAAGTGAAAAACGATGCGGTACATGAACTGCAACAAAACTCGCTTGAAACAACTGCCCCGAGCGCCGCGACCCGGGGGAG
>CAZYWR010000039.1:0-2136 GCA_964651185.1 uncultured Polyangiales bacterium | reverse complement strand
CCGAGCGGTTCGAGTTGCTCGTCCGTCAGCATGAGGCCGTCGCACGCATAGTAGTGCGCGAGCGCTGCGTCGATCGGCACCCAGCTGGTCGCGATCGAGTAGAGCACCTCGTCGCGGTGCCGCTCGGGCAGGAGCGCGAGGTAGCGGTCGTAGTGGCCGGTCTGCTTGAGCATCTCGAGCGAGTTGGCGAGGATGAGCCCCTTCACGTGGCTGACGCTCGCCCGGCCTTCGCTCACGTGGTCGATGAGGACTCGACGTTCATAGTGAGCAGCGTCCGCCAACATGGGGTCTATCCTAACGATGGTGCGCCAGCTTTGTACGACAACCGGCGGATCGGGCGAGCTGCCGCACGAAAAAGGTGGGGACGCCAGGGCGAACGAGCCCACCGAACCGCACGCAAAGCGGCGGCTCTCGCCACGGTAGGGAAGTTCGGCAGGTGCGCTCCGCTGCGCGCGTCGGCGTGGCTCAAGGCGGCAAGCTCTCCGCCTCGTCTTCGTAGTCAGGGATCGGACTCGCGGGGCGGAGCGAAGAGCGAATGAGCGCGCGGCTCGGGCGGATGGCGAAGTACTCCTCGAACTTCTGTTCCGCCTTGTCGCCGAACAAGATGCGGCACGCCTCGAACAGCCCCGGCGCCTCGCGGATGGCGTCGGTGCGGGCGATCAGCGCAATCTTCGAGCGCCGGCGCAGGAAGTCGTCGAGCTTCGTGATCATCTCGCGCCGTGCGGCGTGGTAGAGCTCGCCGCGGATGTACTCGGTGCCGCGGATCAGCACTTCGGCCATGGTCGGATCGGCGCGGATGTCTTCGAGCAGACGCAGCCCGCTCTCTCCATAGCGGCGCCAGAGCCGGCTCGAGAGCGGCTCGGACGACTCGGGCGACGTCATCGCATCGAGCTCCATCAAGCGCGCTTGGTGGAAGAACTCCTCGCGCACCTCGTCGGGCGGCTCGCCGTACCAGCGCCGCCCGGCGTACGGCAGCTCCACCCCGAGCGCGACCACGATGCCGCTTATCTCCTCGCCCACGTTCAGGCAGTCGGTCAGCTTGCCGCCGAAGATGCTGACGTGGCCGCGCCCGCGGTCGAACTCGATCTCGTGCTTGCGCGAGAGGCTCAGCCAGTCCGCGCCCGCTTTGCCGTCTTGGCTCTTCTTCACCACCAGCGGGCGCACGCCGCAGCGCTCCGCGATGATGTCCGCCTCGCGCAGCGGACGCGGCAGGCTGAGGCGTTTGTTGATGTTCTCGAGCACGAACGCGCGGTCTTCGGGGTGCACGTAGGGCGGGAGGAGCTCTTCGCGCGTGTCCGTGGTGCCGATCCAGGTCTTCGGGCCCATGGGCCCGACGAAGAACAGCCGCCCGTCGTCGGCGAAGAACGTGAGCACCCGCTGCGACGAGGTGAGGCGATCGACGATCAAGTGGATGCCGCGCGAGAACACATGTTGGTGCTCGGTCGTCACGCCGGTCTTGGCGTTGTGTGCGTCGACGTAGGGCCCGCACGCGTTGATCAGCACGCGCGCGCGGATACGCAGGGAGCGCCCGCCCTCCGTGTCGCGCGCGCTGCACGTCCACATGCCGCCCGCATCGCGCGCGGCGCCGAGCGACTCGACGTCGTTGGCGACGATCGCGCCGTGGTTGATCGCGCTGCGCACGAAGTTGAAGACGAAGCGCGCGTCGTTGTCGACCAGGTAGGCGTCCGAGTATTCGAGCCCGCCCTGGCTGTCCTCCGCACGGACGACCGACTCTTCGCGGCCGATGTCGGCGCGCGAGAGCAGGCGCGGCACGCGCGTAAAGCAGTTGCCGATCAGCCAGTAGAGCCAGCTCCCGAGCCACACCAAGAGACGGCTCTTGCGGAAGCCGCGCGCCAGGGTCACGAAGAAGCGGATCTCGCGGATGCTCGAGGGATAGGCGCGCAGCAGTCGGTTGCGCGACAAGCAGAGCTTGCGCACCAGCACGAACTCGAAGCTCTCGAGGTACTTGATGCCGCCCCAGACCAGGTTCGAGCTCTCCTGGCTGGTGAAGCCGGCAAAGTCGCCACGGTCGATCAGGGCGACCTTGGCGCCCTGGCCGGAGAGCGCGGCCGCGCTGACCGCGCCGTTGATGCCGCCTCCGATGATGAGCACGTCGAAGACGCGCTTGCCCTGCTC
>CAZYWR010000038.1:0-4943 GCA_964651185.1 uncultured Polyangiales bacterium | reverse complement strand
CCCCGCGCGCGCCTCATCGGTCCAGGTCCCGTGATCGACGGGCGGTAACCCGAACTCGGCTTCATGGTCTTCGACTTGGCGAGCGGCACGAGCATGGAGCTGTTCCGTACGGATGATGCCCATGCGATCGGACCGGGCGCGTTCGACGCGCAGAGCGGCGTGCTGCTCGTGCCGAATGGCAGCGCTGATGACGACAAGCGCCCGACCCGCGTCGTGCACCGCTTCCGCCGAACGGGGGCAGCGACGTTCGACGAGCTGCCGACGATCCCCGTCGCGTAACACCTCGGCATGCCCGTCCGCTCGATCGATACGCTCTGAGACGGTCGCGGTCTGTCGAGCCCCTACAGGCTAGCGAAGGTCCCGTCGTTCGGTACTCGGAATACCGGTTCGCTCGATCGACGCGCTCTCCGCGCGGCGCGATCAACGCTTGGCCGAGCTGGTCCCGCGCTCCCCGGACGCGTACCACGGGGGAAGTTCCGCGCGCAGGCTGGCGAGCAGCACCTCCTGGTCGAGCGGCTGTGCCAGCACGCGGTGTGCGGTACCCGCTTCGAGCAGAGCCTGCGCCAGCGGTTGGGCGGCTCGCAGCGAGGAGCAGATGAGCACGCGTCGCAGCAACGGCCAACGCGCGCGTACTTCCGCCAGCAAGCTGGCACCTGACCCGACCCCACCGATCCGCGCTTCGACCACCACGGCGTCGACTACCTCCGTGGCCAGGAGCACGAGCGCGTCCGCGTAGCTCGATGCGTCTACCAGCTCGTGCTCGGGCCGCAGCGCTGCGTGCAGCAGCGCGCGCCGGCGGGGGCTGTCCGTCACGACGAGTACGCGCAGCGGATCGCTCGGCGCCCTCAGCAGCTGGCGAAAGCCCTGCAGCGAACGCCCGATCGAGGCGAGCGCGTGGGCGAGCTCCGCGACCCGCCGGACCTCGAGCGCCGACGCCGCGCGTGCGGCCGGCGCGAAGCGGTCCTGGACGCGCAGAACGTGCAGATTTGGGACGGAATACGCCATAGCAGCAGCAGGAAGATGGGCGCGACCCGCCGCGGGGTCGACCTGTGCGCGGTCCCGGGGGGACGGCTACGCCGTTTCTAATACGCCATTTCTTTCACGACAATTCTCTCGAGACAAGGCGGCGCGTGCATTTTCGCGCAAGCGCGCCTCCGTGTCTGCCCGCGAACACCCTACGGGGTGATCCGCGCGCCTTGAAAACGCTCTGCACGCCGCCGCCGCGCGTCGCTCAGCCTTTGCTGCTGCCGGGCCGGCGCTTACGAGCGTAAGGAATCGGCGACGCCTGCGGCGTTCGCAAGCGCTTTGCCAGCTGCAGCAGGAGCCGCTGATCGTCCTTCGGCAGCGCTTCCAGCTCGGCCAAGAGCGCCGGCAGCACCTTGCTCGTGCTGGGCTCGGGCACATCGGAGAACAGGCTCCCGACCGACACGTTGAGCGCCTCGGCGATATCGGAGATCTTCGCCAGGTTGGCGCGATGGTAGCCGCCTTCGGTGCGCGCGAGGTAATTGGCAGAGACCGACGCGCGGCCGCTCAAGGCCTCCTGCGTCAGCCCTCGCTGCTTTCGTAGCGCCGCGAGCCGCTTGCCCACCAGCGCGTAGATGCTCTCGATCTCGCCGTCCTTGGCTTTCGCCATCGGGGGCTGGTGGTAGTGCTCCGCCCAGCGCGAGTGAATGGCGCAAGAGAAATGACTTGTTGGAAAACTTTTCCCCGATCCGCGTCATGGCATCGGGCGACGGCACGCCGTGGATGGACACGCCGGCGCTTCCGCAGACGCGAATGGGTCACCGCGGCGATCGTCCGCCGTGCCCGGCCAAGGCCGGCCTGTGAGAAGTTCGCGACGACTTGCGTCCAGGCGCGCGAAATGCTCGTGACATCGACGCGCGCGCCGCGCACCGGTCACGAGCGCGGCGCGCGGACGTGGTAGGTCTGGGGCCATTGCAATGGCGAAGCGCGCGCTGGCGCGCGAGCACATCCATCCGGAGCAACGGCGAGCGCGCAGTTCGGCGCGCGGGCACAACAGGCGCCGCGCAAAGGCGCGATTCGGGGAGGACTCATGGCCGGCTTTTTCGAGATGCTGGACGAGCAGCGCTGGGACGATCACCGCTACTACCACCACAACCGCATCAATCAGTCGCTGCACCTCTTGAGCTCGCTGACGTTCGTCGCCGTGTACGTGCTCCTGTTCACGTACCCGGTGGCGGGCGCGCTGCTCGGCTGGGTGTTCGCGATGTGCATCCGGCAGGTCGGCCACTTCTTCTTCGAGCCGAAGGGCTACGACGAGTTCAACCAGGCCAGCCACGAGGAAAAGGAGTCGGTGAAGGTCGGCTACAATCTGCGGCGTAAGGTCATCCTGCTGAGCATCTGGGCGCTTACGCCGGTGGTGCTCTACTTCGAGCCGAGCTTCTTTGGTCTGTTCGAGCCGCACAGCGATCCGTCGGGCTTCATGGCGCACCTGTCGAAGCTCTGGATCGCGCTCGGCGTGGGCGCGGTGGCCTTCCGCACCGTACACCTGTTCTTTCTGAAGGACGTGAAGACCGGGTTGGTATGGGCGACGAAGATCGTCACCGACCCGTTCCACGACATCAAGCTCTACCACAGGGCCCCGCTGCAAGTGCTGCGCGGCGAGATGTACGATCCGCAGGGCCCGCGCCGCCACGCGTGATCGTCGTCTGCTCGGGCCGCGGATGCTGCGGGCGGTGGTTCGCCTCGACTCAGAAGCGTTGCGAGAGCATCTCCCAGAGCACGCGGCGGCGGATGGCCTTGTCCGTGAGCGCGCCGTCCGACCACCAGAAGCCGTCTTCTCGCATGGCGCGGGCGGCGGCGACGAAGCGCTCGATCACCGCGGCGATGTCGTCCTCGCCGAAGTTCAGGCTGAAGATGAGCCGCCCTGTCCCCGTCCACGCCAACGCCAGGCCCTCGGCGCGCAGGTAATATTGGAGCATCCAGTTGTAGCGCGACGGCTGCGTGTAGCGGACCGTCCACACCGACGACAGGTTTGCGATCTCGAGCGGGAGGCCCTCGTCGCAGAGCCGCCGGTTGAGCCGCTCGGCCCGCGCGTTCCAGCGCCCGTCGAGATCCCGGTAGAGCGCTTGGACCTCGGCGCTGTCGAGCCGCTGCAGAAACTCGTACATCGCGGCCATCACGTACGGGTGCGAGTTGAAGGTGCCGCGCGCAAAGCAGATGTCGGCGGGCCGCTCATCGCGGAAGCGCTTCATCAGCTCAGCACGGCCGCAGACCACGCCGATCGGCAGGCCGCCGCCGAGCGTCTTGCCGTACGTGACGAGGTCTGCGCGCACGCCGAAGTATTCTTGCGCGCCCCCCGGGGCGAGCCGGAACCCGGCGAACACCTCGTCGAAGATCAGCGGCACGCCGTGCTCGCTGCACACCGCCCGCAGCTTCTGGAGCCAGGCCGTGTAGGCCGCGCGATCGAAGTGCGCGCGCCGTCCGCTGTCGACCAGCGCCGAGTCGCTCGGCGCGCCCGCGTTGACGTGGAGCCCCTGCAGCGGGTTCACCAGCACACACGCGATGTCGCGCCGGCGCGCGATCACGCGCAGCGAGCGCTCGCTCATGTCGTTCAAGGTGTACGTCTCATGCGCCGGGACCGGGTTGCCGACGCCGGGCTGCACGTCGCCCCACCAGCCGTGGTAGGCGCCGCAGAAGCGTACCAGGTGCGAGCGCCGGGTGTGATAGCGGGCGAGCCGCACCGCCTGCATCACCGCCTCGGTGCCCGACATGTGGAACGAAACCTCGTCGAGCCCCGAGATCTCGCGCAGCCGCTCGACGTTGTAGGCGATCACGGGATGGTAAGGTCCGAGCATTGGCCCGAGCTCCCGCACCCGCTCGGCGCCGCGATCGAGGCACTCCTTGTAGAAGTCGTAGCCGAGCACGTTGACGCCGTACGAGCCGGTCAGATCGATGAGCTCGTTGCCGTCCAGGTCGCGCACGCGCACGCCCGACGAGGACTCGACGAAGGCGCCGGCCTTCAGGTGCTCGCGCACGAAGCGGCTGTACTGGAAGGGAACCCGGTACGCGGCCGTGAACTGCAGGTCCGAGATGCTGCCTTCGACCTCTTCCGTCTTGCGCACGGTCTCGGCGAAGCGCTCCCGGTACAGCGCGGCGAGCCGCATGAAGCCCGCGCGGCGCCGCGCCGCGACCTCGGGCGGCGCTCCGTCCGAGCAGAAGAACTGCGCTTCGTCGTACTCGTAGAAGGGGACGAGCCCCGCCATGCGGCGCGCCATGCGCGCGTGGCCGCCGAGCGAGGGATGCTTCGCCCGCGACAGCTGAAGGCGGGTCTCCACCTTCTTCAGCGCCATCGTCAGGGCAGCCGCGCCGAGCGCGTAGGGTGCCAACATCGTATTCATGATCCCTCTCGTCTCCATTTTATCCAATTATGACAATCAAATCCGTACTCACTCAGGTCGCCCAACGAGAAGACCTCAACTTCTTGCTCACCAACCGCATTCCCCGCCGGCTCGCCACGCGCTTCATGGGCTGGTTCAGCCAGATCGAGCAGCCGCTGGTGCGCGATTTGTCGCTCGGCCTGTGGCGGCTGTTCGCCGACCTGGAGCTCGACGACGCCGCCACGCAGCGTTTCAAAAGCATGCACGACTGCTTCATCCGCGAGCTGAAGCCGGGCGCGCGGCCGATCGCCCAGGACCCTGCGCTCTTGGTGTCGCCCTGTGATGCCATCGTGGGGGCGTCGGGTCCCATCGACGGTGTGGACCTGATCCAGGCGAAGGGCTTTCCGTATACGCTGCACGATCTGCTGGTCGATCCGAACCTGGTGCGGCTGTACCGCGACGGTTCGTACGTGACCCTGCGGCTGACATCGTCCATGTACCATCGCTTCCACGCGCCGCACGACTGTCAGATCGAGCAGGTCACCTATATCTCGGGCGACACCTGGAACACCAACCCGATCGCGCTCAAGCGGGTGGAGAAGC
>CAZYWR010000037.1:0-3400 GCA_964651185.1 uncultured Polyangiales bacterium | reverse complement strand
CGTGGGCTCGTCGAGCACGTAGAGCGTCGGCCCCTGCGCGCCGGTCGCGAGCTCGGAGACGAGCTTCATCCGTTGCGCTTCGCCGCCGCTCAACGTGCTCGAGGGCTGACCGAGCTTGAGGTAGCCGAGGCCGAGCTCCACCAGCATCGTCAGCGGGCGCGCCACGTTCGGCAAGGCCGAGAACAGCTCGGCTGCGCGCTCGACCTCGAGGTCGAGGATCTCGCCCGCAGACAGACCGTGGAGCTTCACCTCCAACGTCTCGCGCGCAAAGCGCTTGCCGCCGCAGTCTTCGCACGGCAGGAGCGCGTCGGGGAGAAACGACATCTCGACTGTCAGCACGCCGTTGCCCTCGCAGGTCGGACAGCGGCCGGCGCCCACGTTGAACGAGAAGCGGCCGGCGCTGTAGCCGCGCGCGCGCGCCTCGGCCGTCGTGGCCAACAGCTTGCGCAGCTCGTCCCAGATGCCGACGTACGTCGCGGGCACCGAGCGCGGCGTGCGGCCGATCGGCGATTGATCCACCTCGACCGCGCGCTTGAGTGCGCTCGCACCGCTGAGCTTCTTGAAGCGGCCGGGCGGACGATCGTTGCTGAGCCCCAGCGCCTCGCGCACCGCCGGCAGCAAGATCGAGCGCACCAAGGTGCTCTTGCCGGAGCCGCTCACGCCGGTGACAGCGCTGAAGCGCGCGAGCGGCAGCGCGACGTCGGCGCCCTTCAGGTTGTGCTCGCGCGCGCCGCTCAGCGTCAGCCACTTCGCCCGGTCGAGCGGGCGCGAGGCCTGCCGTTCGGGACGAAACGCCAACATCTGGCCCGTGATCGACGCAGGATCGCCGATCAGCCGCGCGGGCGGGCCTTCCGCCACGATGTGACCGCCGAGCCGCCCGCCGCCCGGACCCAAGTCGATCACGCGATCGGCGGCCTGGATGGTCTCGAGATCGTGTTCGACCACCAGCACGCTGTTGCCGCGCTCGACCAGCTCGCGCAGCGCGCGCAACAACAGACCTGTATCGCGCGGATGGAGGCCGATCGTGGGCTCATCGAGCACGTATTGCACGCCCGTCAGGCCGCTGCCGAGCTGGGCTGCGAGGCGCACGCGCTGTGTTTCCCCCCCGCTCAAGGTGTCGGCCGCGCGATCGAGGCCGAGATAGCCGACGCCGACGCGCTCGAGGAAGCCGAGCCGCGTGTCCAGCGCCTCGAGCACCTGATCGCCGATCAGCGCGTCGCGCCCCGACAGCGCGAGCTGCGAGAGCGCGGCACGCGCGCCGCTCACGCTCTGCGACAGGTAATGCGTGATCGGTTGGCCGTGCACGAGGATGGAGCGCGCGAGCTCCGAGAGGCGCGTGCCGCCGCACGCTTCGCACGCGACGCGCTCCTCGCGGGCGTTCTTGCCGCGCCCGCGCGTGATGACGAGGTGGCCTTTGCCTTCGCAGCCCTCGCACGCGCCCTGGCGCGTATTGAACGAGAACAAGCGCGGATCGAGCACCTGACTGCGCGCCGCCCCGCCCTCGACCAATGCGAGGTAGAGCTCTTCGCCCGCCACCAGCACGCGCGCGCGCCCCTCGGCGCGCTTGCCGGCCCGCGCCAGGCTCGTTTCGAGCTCGGCCGCGCTGGCGTCGGCCACGAGCAGGTCGATCTGATGCTCGCGGTAGCGGTCGAGGGCCAGGCCCTCCTCGAGACGCCGGAGGCGGCCGTCGATGCGCGCCTCGGCGAAGCCGGCGTCGCGCGCCTTGTCGAGCAGATCGCGGTAGTGGCCCTTGCGCCCTTCGACCACCGGTGCGAGTACGCGAAAACGCGCGCGCTCGCCGAAGCGCTGGCGCAATCCGCGCGCCGCTTCGCGCGCGGATTGCTTCGCCGCGAAATGCGCGCCCGCGCGCGTGGGCACGCCGATGCGCGCGTAGAGCAGGCGCAAGTAGTGCGCGACCTCGGTCACGGTCGCGACCGTCGAGGTGGCGCCGGCACGCGTGACGCGCTGCTCGAGCGATAGCGAGGGCTCGACCCCGAGCACCTGATCGACGTCGGGGCGCGGCAGCTGCGGCAGGTACTGGCGTGCGTAGGGCGAGAGCGTCTCCAGGAAGCGGCGCTGGGCCTCGGCGTGCACGACGCCGAACGCGAGGCTGCTCTTGCCGCTGCCGCTCGGGCCCGTGAGCGCGACCAGCTGGCGATGCGGGAGGTCGACGCTGACGTTCTTGAGGTTGTGCTCGCGCGCGCGCACCACCGCGAGCGCACCTTCCGCGAGCGCACGCCCGTCCGCCTGAGCGCGCGTCGAACTGGACTTCGACTTCCACGGGCCGGCGAGGGGCAGACGATCCGTACCCTCCACGATCTCGTCCGCGATGTGCGCGCCCCCTTGCAGGGCTTGGCGCAAGAAAGGCGCGCTCGCGCTGACCTTACTCTTCGCGACTTGCGCCGGCGTACCGCGCGCGACGATCTCGCCGCCCGCAGTACCCGCGCCAGGGCCGAGCTCGATCACCAAGTCCGCGGCGGCGGCGATGCGCATGTCGTGCTCGACGATCACGAGCGTGTCGCCGCGCGCGAGCAGGCGCTCGAAGACCTCGAGCAGCGGATCGACGTCGCTGGGATGGAGCCCTGCGGTGGGCTCGTCCAGCACCACGAGCGAACCCGGCTTGGCCTCGGCCAGCGCTTGCGCGAGCTTGAGGCGCTGGGCCTCGCCGCCGCTCAACGTGTTGAGCGGCTGGCCCAAGCTGAGGTAGCCGAGGCCCACTTCGCGCACGGGCGCGAGCAGGCGCGTGAGCTCGCGATCGTCTTCGAAGCGCGCCAGCACCTCATCGATCGATAGCGCCAGCAGCTCGGCGACATCGAGCCCGCGGTGGCGCACTTCGAGCACCGGTCCCACGAAACGCCGTCCGCCGCACTCGGGACAGCCGAAGCTCACGTCGGCCAAGAACTGCATCTCGACCGTCTCGAAGCCCTGACCCTTGCACGCTTCGCAGCGCCCTCCCTCGACGTTGAACGAGAAGGTTCCGGGCGTGAAGCCCCGCTCTTTGGCGAGCGGCTCGGCGGCAAAGCGCCGGCGCAGCACGTCCCACGCGCCCACGTAGGTCGCGGGGTTGCCGCGCGAGGTGCGCCCGAGCGGGCCTTGATCGACGTGTACGACGCCGCCGATGTCGCCGACACCCTCCAGGCGCTCGTACGCGAGCGGCTGGGCCTCGCGAGCGCCCAGCGCGCGCGCCACGGCCGGCACCAACGTCTCGAGCACGAGGCTGCTCTTGCCCGAGCCGCTGACCCCGGTCACGCAGGTGAACTGGCCCTTTTCCAAGACCAGCTCGACGTCTTTGAGATTGTGTCCGCGCGCGCCCGAGAGGCGCAGCTGTCCACGGCTCGCGCTCCGCGCGCGCGCTGGCACGGGCGCGGCGGCGAGCGCGCGCGCGGTCGCGGTATCCGCG
>CAZYWR010000036.1:0-2929 GCA_964651185.1 uncultured Polyangiales bacterium | reverse complement strand
TGAACCCCTTTGCCGGCTCGAAGCTCTCGTGGAAGTCGACGGCCGCGATCCGCGAGAGACACGCCTCTGCCTCCTCGCGCGTGTAGAGCGGCAGCGCCGGCCGATGATGCGAGTAGCCGAACTTGTTCGCGTGCCGAGCCTCTTCTTCCTGCAGAAAGCCAGAATCCGGGAGAAGAATGCGCAGCAGGTCTTCGGTGCCCTTCGTGCACCAGACACGGCCGCGAAAGCCGCTCTTCACCAGCCGGGGGAGGTAGCCTGAGTGATCGATGTGCGCGTGCGTGAGGACGACCGCGTCCAATGAGGCCGGTGAGAAACCGGGCTCGCTCCAGTTGCGCTCACGGAGCGAGCGGATCCCCTGAAACAAGCCGCAGTCCACGAGCACGCGCGCATCGCTCCCCTCCACGAGGTAGCGCGACCCGGTGACCGTGCCCGCAGCTCCAGCAAACGTGATGCGCATCGACACCCTCGCAATCGTTCCTTCGCCCGGGCTTTATACGATGCGAAACCCCGTGGGCCCATTGTCCGAAGGATGCCAGCTCTCCATGGTCGTGCTCGACACGGGCTCGTGCGCTTCGCTCTGCGGCGTGCGCGCCTTGGCGCCCGGGCTTGGGGCATCGGGCAGAGGCGTCTTCGTTTGACCGTAATAGTCCTTCGGGCGCGCGACGAGCACGGGGCATCCGGCGCGGCGCACGAGCTGCTCCGCGACCGATCCCAACATGAACCGGTCGATGCCCGTCCGACCGTGGGTGCCGACGATCAACAGGTCCGCGTCGTAGTCGACGCACGTCTGCAAGAGCGTTTCGACTATCTTGCCCAGTCGCGCATGGGCGTGCACCTTGCTCGAGTCGTACGCGATGCTCGCGAGCGTGGCCAAGTAGGCCACGCGGTTCTCCAGCGCGCTCGGCGCTTCCGCGAGGAGCTCCTCTTGGGTCGCGAACGCCGGCTTCCCGGGCCGATCCATGACTTCGCCCGGCTCGTACACGTGCATGACGTGCATGACGGCGGCGGCGCCGGACGCGAGCTCGGCGAGCCCCGCCAGGATGGCGTCGTCGCCCATCGGTCCGAAGTCGTCGCCGATCACCACCACTTTGCCCTCTGCTTCCATTGACTCCTCCTCCGGCGTTTCCAGACGTGTGCGCTCCGCGCACGAAAAGCTCAGCGCTCCAGCACGTCCACGGAGATCGCGGCGCGTGCGCGCGCTGCGGTCGGTCGGGCGACCAGCACCGGGCAGGGCGCTTCACGGACCATGGTCTCGGCGACCGAACCGAGCATCCAGCGGCCCAGCCCGCGCCGCGCGTGCGTGCCGACGATCAACAGCTCGGCCGCATACTCGCTGCACACGGCCTGCAGGACGGCGGCCGGCTTGCCCGCTCGCGGCACCACGCGGACTGCGCCGACGGCGCGCCGCTCGGCGCTCGCGACGCGCTCGATGCGCTGCCGCATGAGGATCGCAGCGCGCTCGAGCGCCTCCTCCTCCGTATCGAACTCGTCTTCTCCGAACGCGTCGGGCAGGTTGTACAGGTCCAGCGCGAACACGAACAGCAGCGGGCAGTCGGGCGCGTTTCCGTGCGCGCGAAGCGCGGCGCGGATCGCTTCATCGCCCGCAGCTTCGAGGTCTACACCTACTACGACCGCACCCTCTCGTGTCATGACTACGCTCCCCTTCACGTCGCTGCGGCGCTGCACACCTGACGTGCGTTCGTCCGCTCCGGAGTCGTCCGCTCACCCACCAAGGTATCTGCAGACCCACCACCGCAAGGCATTGCAAAGCGCAGACCAGCAGCGAAAAACGCTGGCCTTCGCGCGCCCACACGGCTTCCGCGCGTTCGCCTTCGCAAAGCCTGCGCGCTTGCGCCCGCCGCTCGCAATGCGTGCGCGACATCGTCCACCGCGCGACGCCGCGACCGTGATCACGTAGCTCGCCGCGCGCGGCTCGCCACGCAAAGCTTGCGCGTGCGGTGCCGGCCTGCCTTCGCTGCGTGCACGATTTGCGCTCGCGCGCGCCGCACTGCGCGAAATTCTGCGTCACTGCGTTTGGCACTACGGTTGCGATAAGGCGCTCCGATGAATTCTGCGCTCGCGATCGCCGCGCTCACCGGGAGCAGCCTTGCGCTGCTCTCCGCCGCGCATTGCGCCGTCATGTGTGGACCCTTGGCGCTCGGCGTGCGCGCGCACCGCGGAGCGCAGGAAGCGCTGTCGTACTTTGGCGGACGGCTGGTGAGCTACACCGTGCTCGGAGCGTTCGCGGGCAGCGCGGGGCATGTCTTGGCGCTGAGCCCGTGGACGCGCTGGAGCGAAGCGCTCTTGTCCTGGCTCTTGGCGCTGAGCCTCTTGCGCTCCGGGTATGAGATGTTGGGCGGTCGTCCGCGCGCGCCGCTCTTGCAGCTCGGAACGGCGCCGCGCGTCGACCGGCTCGGCCGCGCGCTAGCGCGCGTCGCACATGATCCGCTGCTGCTCGGCGCAGCGACCGCGCTCTTGCCCTGCGGCGCGCTGTTCTCGGCTCTGACGGCGGCCGCTGCGCTCGGGAGCGCCGCACACGGCGCGCTCGCGATGGCGATCTTCGCGTCGATCACCGGCGCGTCGCTGCTCGGGCTCGCCAAGCTCAGCGGCGGCGCGCGTACGAACCCATGGCGCAGGCGCGCGCTGGCGGTCGCGCTCTTCGTGGGCGCGGGCATGATGCTGTACCGGCCCGTGCCGTTCTTGCGCGCCCGCGCCGGCGTGCCTGCATGTCACGACGCCGCCGCGGGTCAGCACGCGCAGGCGGTGCAGCGACCATGACGATCGCGCCCGCGCTCCGGCCCGCTTCGCGCCCGCCGGTGTTGTGCGCCCATTGCCGCACCCCGCTGCCGGCGGGAGCCGAAGACGAGTTCTGCTGTCAGGGCTGCCGCGGCGTACACGCGCTGATCGCGAGCGCAGGCCTCACGCGCTA
>CAZYWR010000035.1:0-4108 GCA_964651185.1 uncultured Polyangiales bacterium | reverse complement strand
GCTGGCAGACGGAACAGGAAAAAATGCGCATGGGCTTGTGTAGCGCGAAAGTAAGCCCCCGCGGAGCGCGCGAAAGGCGGCCGCGCGCTCGATGGGCCTCGACGTCCGCGGGGTTTTCAGCGCGCCTTGTCGGGTGGATCTTGCGCGTCGGCTGGCGGCGTGCGGCGGCAGTCTCCGCAACGCCCGAGCAGCTCGTGGAAGTGCGCGCTCAGCTCGAAGTCGTAGCGCGCGGCGAGCTCGCGCTGCAGCCGCTCGATCGGCTCGTCGCGAAATTCGATCACCTTTCCGCAGCTCGTGCACACGAGGTGGTCGTGGTGCTCGCGCTCGAACGCCACTTCGTAGCGGTGCCGCTCGCCAGACAAGAGCGCCGGCTGCACGAGCCCGGTCGCGAGCAAGAGCGGCAAGACCCGGTAGACGGTCGCCATCGAGGCCTCGTGCACGCCGTGCGCGCGCAGCTCGCGCACCAGATCTTGCACCTCGAAGTGGCCCGGATAGCTGAGGGCGGCGCGCACGATCGCCCGCCGCACGTCGGTCATCTTCAGCGACTGCTCCGAGAGCGCTTGCTGAAAGTGTTCGAGCGCACGGCGCAGGCGCGCCTCGTCGAGAGGTGCCTCATCGGGAGCCTCGGGAGCCTCGCGGTCCATGGTCACCCACCAAGACTCTTGCGCTCGACCGCGCTCGTCAAGCGGCCAGGCAGGTGCGCGTCGGGGGTACACTGGCGCTCGCGAACCTCGTGTGCGCTCGGACGCGGAGCGAGTACATTGCTGAGATGGTCGTATCGCCGTGGTGGAAGGTAGGCGGGCTGGCGCTCGCTTGGGGACTGAGCGCCTGCAGCTCGGGTTCGCGGCGACACGACGGCGGAAGCGATCTCGACGCGAACCTCACACCGTCGATCGACGCCGACCTCGCCTCCGAGGCCGCGTCCGATGCGCCCTCGGCCGAGCCGGACGGCGGGTCGGGCGACGGCGCAGCGCGTGGCGGATCCGATGCGAACGGGAATCCGGCAGGCGAGGCGAGCCTCGCGGACGCCGCGCGAGCGAGCGACGCGGGCCCCGCGAGCTGCGACCGCGAGCCCGACGTGCAGAATTTGGCGCTCGAGCCGGTGGCCGGCGCCGGCACGCTCACCAAGCTCGTGTTCGCGGCGCAACCGCCCGGCTCGAGCGACTGGTATCTGGTGCTTCAGACCGGCACCATCCGCGTGCTCACCGGCGGCGCGCTGCGCGACGGGAGCTTCCTGGACGTGTCGAGTCAGATCGTCCTGGTGGACGACGGCGACGAACGCGGCCTTTTGGGCTTAGCGTTTGCGCCCGACTACCCGACGAGCGGGAAGTTCTACGTGATGATGACGGCCACCGAAGGCGCTGACGCCAATCGCGACTTCGTCATCGAATACCAGCGCAGCGCCGATCCGTACGCGGCGGATCCTGCGAGCGCGAAGCAGCTCCTGGCGCTGCCGGCGTCCGCGCCGAACCACAACGGCGGCACCGTCACGTTCGGGCCCGACGGCATGCTCTACGTCGGCACCGGCGACGGCGGCGGCGGCTGCAATGACGTCGAATACGAAGCCCCGCAACAGACGAGCTCGCCCTTCGGCAAGATCCTGCGGCTCGATCCCGAGGCGCCCGCGCCGTACGCGGCGAGCGGCAACCCGTTCGCGAACAGCGGAGGCGACGCGCGCGTGTTGCACTACGGGCTGCGCAATCCCTTCCGCTTCGCCTTCGACCGCCTGACGGGCGATCTCTTCATCGGCGACGTCGGCCAAGACAGCTACGAAGAGCTCGACTTCGCGGCGAGCGGCGCGCAGGGCCTCGACTTCGGCTGGGCCGCGTTCGAAGGGACGCACGCCGACACGTGCCCGAACCACATGCTCGCCGCGGGCGCCGCGCACACGCCGCCGATCGACGAAATCGATCGCCGAAAAGGCCAGCTCGGGCCGTTCGCCGATTGGGTCTCGATCATGGGAGGCGTCACGTACCGCGGCCAGGCTTTGCCGCAGCTCGCGGGCGTGCACCTGTACGGCGACTACACGGGCGCACGCATGCGCGCGCTGCGCAAGTGCGGCGACCTGATGTCCCCGATCGCGACGATCGACAAAGACTGCGACCCCAACGCGCCCGACGAGGCCTGCTTCCGCCACGCGAACGTCCCCTCTTTCCGCGAGCTGACCGCGATGGTCGAGGACGGCGCGGGCGAGCTCTACTTCGTCGCCAACCGCAGCTTGTTGTTGAAAGTGGTAGCGCGGCCATGAGGGCGCCACGAGACGGCATCTTTTGCCTCCGACTGTAGGCGAAGCGACTCTTCCTAGCCTTCGCGCGGAATCGCGCATGCCTGACCTGCCCTGAGCTAGGTAGAGTGCGCAGCATGCGCACGAGACAGCTCTTCACGCTTTTCTCGCTCATCCTTGTGAACGCCATCAGCTGCGGCGATGACGGCGGCAAGCAAGACGCCGGCGCCAAGCCCGGCGATGCCGGTTCGGACATCGACGCCAGCGCTTCGGATGCCGGACGCGGCGACGCCGGCGCCTCCCCGGGCTCGGATGCCGGCCACGCGACGCGCACGGACGCGGGCGGAACCAGCTCGAACTCCGACAGCGGCGCGAAACCCGGCGATGCGGGCGGTGGAGGCGGCGGACAGCCGCAGGCCTGCGATCCGAGCGCCGCCCCGACCATCCCCTCGCTTGCGCTGCAGGCGGTGGTCACGGGCTTGAGCGGGGTGGTGTTCGCGGCGCAACCCCCAGACTCGAGCGATTGGTACCTGGTGGAGCAGAAGGGCACGATCCGCGTGTTCTCGAATGGCCAGCTCGCGAGCGCGCCGTTCCTCGACGTGAGCAGCGAGATTCAGGTCGGCAACGGGCTGCCGCCCAACGTCGACGACGAGCGCGGCTTGCTCGGTCTCGCCTTCCCGCCCGACTACGCGACCAGCGGGAAGTTCTACGTGATGATGACGCCGAGCACCGGCGCGAACGTCAATCGCGACACCGTGCGCGAGTATCAACGCTCGGCCAATGACCCGCACGTCGCCGACATGGGGAGCATGAAGACGCTGTTTCAGCTCGATGCCTCCGACTACAACCACGATGGCGGGAACGTGGTGTTCGGACCCGATGGCAAGCTGTACGTGGGCACCGGCGACGGCGGCGGCATGTGCAACAGCAGCAAGCCCGGCGCCCCGCAGAGCACGAGCGCGCTGTTCGGCAAGATCCTGCGGCTCGACCCGGCTGCCGCAGCCCCGAACTACGCAGCGGCCGGCAACCCATTCGCGAGCGGCGGCGATCCGCGCGTGTGGCAGTACGGCTTGCGCAACCCCTACCGCTTCAGCTTCGACCGCATGACCGGCGACCTCTACATCGGCGACGTCGGCCAAGACAGCTACGAAGAGCTCGACTTCGCCGCGAGCAGCGCGCAGGGCCTCGACTTCGGCTGGCCCGTGTATGAAGGCAAGCACCCGGGCTGCATGGCGGGCGCGATGCTGGCGACAGGCGCGACCGCGACCGACCCCATCTTCGAGGTCGATCGCCGGCGCGGGCAGACGGGCGATTACGCCGATTGGGTCTCGATCATCGGCGGCCACGTCTACCGCGGCAGCGCCATCCCCGCTTTGCAAGGCGTGTACGTGTTCGGCGACTACAAAGGCAAGCGCATGGCCGCGCTCATGCAGTGCAGCGCCCAAACATCGAAGGTCACGCCCATCCTCAAAAACCGTGATCCCAACGCGACCAACAGCGCGAGCTTCGCGCGCGCGAGCGGCGATCCCGTGTTCAACCAGCTCACGGCAATCGTCGAAGACAACCAAGGCGAACTCTACTTCGTCGCCAACTTCGACCGCCTGCTCAAGGTCGTGCCCGGCCAGTAATCTCCCCTCGTTTGCGGCGCGCGCGGATGGGTCGTGGTGCGCTTTGGAGCGGGGGAGTGCCTTCCGCTTCGTGCGCCGTCGACATGGGTTGGGAGCTGGTACTCGGTTGAAGTGCGATCCGAGGACCTTGCGAACACGTCACCTCGAGCAGGTTGGGCACTTGAGCTTAACTGCGCGAACGGGTCCAGCGCTCGATCGCTGACACGATCAGACGTGCTCCTGCGCTCCAGGCACTCCCCCGCTCCAAAGCGGTCTC
>CAZYWR010000034.1:0-15018 GCA_964651185.1 uncultured Polyangiales bacterium | reverse complement strand
CGACATTGCCCTGCTCGAGGGCGACGTTCCCGCGCCCGACGAGGGTTGGTAAGTCGGGCGTCGCTGCGCCCTCAGGCGCGAGCCGTCAGTCCGCGTACGGCACGCGCTCCGTGGGCGGCTGCGAACCGTGCCAGCGCAGCAGCGAGGTCTGCGGCTTGCCCGCGTCGTTGTACTCGATGAGCGCGTAGGTTAGGCCGCTCGCCTGTCCGAGGTAGCGCAGGTCGAGGTTGATCATGTCCATCCAGGTGCCGGTGTTCACCAGCAGCTTGCCATTCGGCAGCGTGCGTACGCGCGGCGCGTGGCTGTGGCCCACGATGAGCGTGTGTACGCCGCGCACGCGCGCCAACGCGCGCGTCGCCTGCGCGTCGTAGTCGCCGATGTTGACGATCTCCTCGACGAAGATGCGCGGTAACCGGCGGATGCGCTCGAGCCAGGCGCGGATGGTGAAGATGCGGTAGCGCAAGAAGTGGATGGTCGAGCGCAGCAAGAACTTGATCGTGAACATCGGCTCGAACACCAGGCCGCCGAGGATGAAGCGCGTAAACGGCTGCACGCGATCGATGTGCTGCTTTTCGAGCTTGGCCGGGTTCATCACCTCGAGGATCCACAAGCTGCCCCAGGGCAAGTCGAGCACTTCACTGCCATCCTTGCGCCGGCGCGTGACGCGCCGGTAGTCGATACGATGGATCGACTCGAGCTGGTGGCCGTGGCGGATCTGGATGCCTTCGGGCAGATGGTAGGTGTCGGTACTGGTGATGAAGCGCACCCGCTCCTCGGCCCGGCCCGGCGCGACGTAACGCTTGAACAGCTCCTGCGGCTCGGCGAACAGCATGTCGAGATCGTGGTTGCCGGGCAGGTAAATGCAGCGCCGATTGGGCCGGCTCAAGAAGCTCCGCAGCGCGGCCACGAAGCGCGGATGGCCATCCAGGCACTGGCGCAGCTTGTGGGCGGCGAGCTCGGCCGTGATCTCGGTGGGCCAGACGCCGTCGATCTGTACCTTCAGCAGATCGAAGATGTCGCCGTTCATGATCAGTTCGATCTGAGTGGTGTCGCCGCACTTGCGATCGTAGTGATCGAGCAGCTCGGCGAAGCGCTCGTCGTAGAAAAAGTCTTCGAACGGGTTGAGCTGTCCCTCCGGCACGCCCGTGCCGAGATGCAAATCGCTCACCACCAAACGGATCAACTTCACGGCGCGATGGCCCTCTCCTGATCACGTCGCTCGCGCGTGCCGGTGGGCGCGCCGAATACACGCCCGCTCCGGGCCATGGTGCCGCAGTTCTCGGGCGAAAGGCGGTCAATTGACAGGCCCTGCTTTCGGACCTACATCCGCCGAGGTCGGCCCCCAGGGGCCGTGTCCTCGGGGAGAACGAATGACATACGTCGTCGGAGAAGCGTGCATCAAGTGCAAGTACACGGACTGCGTGGCGGTGTGCCCCGTGGACTGTTTCTACGAAGGCGCCAACAGCTTGGTCATCCATCCGGACGAATGCATTCACTGCGGCGCGTGCGAGCCCGAGTGCCCGACCAACGCGATCTACGACGAGGACGATCTGCCCGAGAAGTGGAAGCCGTACAAGGAGCTGAACGCGCTGTTCTCAGGCGCCAAAGGCCCGAGTGATGTCGATCGCGGCGGCTTCCCCAAAGCCGTGCTCGCGGTGCTCGACAATGGCTCGTTCAAGGTCTGGCCGAACATCAACGCTCAGAAGCCGGCCATGGAGGGCGCCGACGCAGAAGCCAAGCGCGAGGGCAAGAACGAAGAGTTCGATCCCAGCCCCGGCGGCTGAAGCGGCTGCGCGCCGCTCGATCGCGGGACCGCACGTCTGTCGTCCGCAGCGCTCTATCCACCGCTCAACGCTTCGTCTTCCGTGACCTCCTCGCTCGGCGGGCGATCGTCGTCGAGCTCTTCCAGGTAACCAGCCGGGAGCTGGACGCGCTGGCGGCCCGCCGTCTTACCTCGCGGTACGCGCATCGCGTGAGGCGGAAACGGGGCGGTCGGGTCCGCGCTCTTGAGCACGGCTTCGAGCTCGGCCAGGGTCGACACTTCGACCAGGCGTGCGCGCAGCTCCGCGCTGCCGCGAAATCCCTTCGTGTACCAAGTGCTGTGCTTGCGGAACATGCGCATGGCCGGCGCTTCGCCGAGCCAGGCGGCGAGCAGGCGCGCATGGGTGCACATGATGTCCGCGACCTCGCCGAGGGTCGGAGGATCGCGCGGCTCACGCCCGGCGAATACGTCCGCTAGATCGCGAAAGAGCCAAGGTCGGCCCAAGCAGCCACGGCCCACGATCACTCCGTCGCAGCCCGTCTCGCGCATCATGCGCAGCGCGTCGTGGGCCTCCCAGATGTCCCCGTTCCCGAGCACCGGAATGCCGCGCACGGCCGCCTTGAGCGCGGCGATCGCGGCCCAATCGGCTTGGCCGTCGTAGAGCTGCTCGGCCGTGCGCGCGTGCAGACCCACCGCGGCGCAGCCCTCGCCCTCGGCGATGCGGCCCGCCTCGAGAAACGTGAGGTGCGCGTCGTCGATGCCTTTTCGGAACTTGATCGTGACGGGTACGCGGCCCGCGTTGGCCACCGCCGCGCGCACGATGTTGCGCAAGAGCTTGGGCTTGAGCGGGATGGCTGCCCCGCCACCCTTGCGCGTGACCTTGGGCACGGGACAGCCAAAGTTCATGTCGATGTGATCGACGCCGGCTTCGCCGACGAGCCACTTCACGGCTTCGGCGACGAAGTACGGATCCACGCCGTAGAGCTGCAAGCTGCGCGTCGTCTCTTCCGGGCCGAAGTCGGCGAGCCTGCGCGTCTTCGCGCGACCCTCGGCGAGCGGACGCGCGGTCACCATCTCGCTCACGTAGAGGCCGGCGCCAAATCTGCGCGCGAGCGTACGAAACGGGTGGTTCGTGACGCCGGCCATGGGCGCCAGTACGACCGGGGGCCAGATCGCGAGCGGCCCGATGCGCAGCGCGCGAAACTCGTCCGGCCGTGCCAGCGGCACGTCTCGGTTGAGCTCGCTTCGATACGTTGGATCCATGTCGTCGGCGCCCGATCGCGCTCCGGCCAATCTTCGCGCGGCGCACGCGGCCGTCGCGGCCTTCCCGGCGTGCGCCGCCTGGTGTTAGCAGAAATGGGGGCCGCGGCTGTAAGCCGTGCCGCGCAGAGCTCGCGAGTCGCTTGGCGTCGACTCGAGTGTGGGTTTACGGTGCGCTGCGGCTCGCCTATTCGTCGAGCCGAGCGCGCCGGCCGCGAGGACGCGGGCGGCGCGGCCCTTTTCGGGTGCGGCGCAGATGTAGCTTGGGTCGAAGGAGCTTCGCATGATGGGTAAGGTAGGGCGCTGGTTGCTCGGCGGCGCGGCTTGCGCGCTGTCAGGCTGTTACATGCATCACACGGCAGACGAAGAGCTGCTCGGGGTACCCGATGAAGATGCCGGCCCGCTCGCCGACGCCGGCGATGGCGGATCCGGTGCGGCGCGCGGCGATGCCGGCAGTGCGTGCGCGGGGACCGACATCTTCTCGCAGCTGACCTGCGCGTTTCTGCCGACCGACGCGGGTTCCGGGCAGCCGAACATCAACGACATCATCAACGCCTTCGGCGGCCTCGGCGCGCTCGGTAATTTGTTCGGTGGGGCCGGCGGTCCGGTCGACGCTGGCCGCGGCGCGGGCATGCCGAACGCGGCCCAATGCCAGAACGCAACCGACGCATTCACGCAATTTCTGTGCGGATTGCAGGCGACCGGCGGCATGAACCAGTCCCCGCGCCCAGATGCCGGGGGCGCCCCAGCCGAGAACCCGCCTCCTGCAGCGACCGATGCGGGCGCGCCGCTCGAAGACGCCGCGGTCCCTGCTGACGCGGCGACGTCGGGCGGCTAGCACCGCGCATCACGTCGATCGGCGCTGTCGATCGGTGCTAGCGCCAGTGCTCGGCCACCGATTCGACCGGATGCAGCGTCTCGTAGATGCGGCCGACGCGGACCTTGATGCGTTCGTCGTCGAGCCGGGCAGCCGCGAGCTCGTACAGCCAGCAGGCGAAACGTTCGCTGGTCGGGCTGAATGGGAACACAGCGATCTTCATGCCGCCCGGAAACACGCTGCGCGCGCCCCCGAGCTCCAGGTCGCGCCCTTCGGGCTCTTCGCACCGCACGGGACCGCGGCTGGCGAGCAGCTTGCGGCCGGTCTCGGCGAGCTCCGCTTCGATCTCGCGGAACGTATCGGCGCCGATCGCCAGCGCGTGATCGAGCAGCGCGTGACAGGGCAGGAGCACGCTGCGCTTGAGCACGCCGAAATCGAGCACGAAGCCCTCGGCGTCGAGGCGCGCCGCTTCGACTTCGACCTCGAACTTCCAGGTGTGTCCATGCAAGTTGATGCACGGCCCGAGGTGACCCCGGACGTGGTGAGCGAAGTCGATGTCGATGGACTTGCGCACGCGATACATCGCGGCCCGGTCTGCCACGGCGAGGGCTCTCCTTCAACAGCGTGTTCGTGCGCGTCGCCTGGCCGCGCGCGGCCCAGGGCTGATCCGCGCGCGACTTGACAAGGGGCGCGAGTCGGCAAAGGAACGGAGCATGCTTGGGATCGATCTACAGGGGAAGCGCGCGCTCGTCGCCGGCGTCGCCGATGATGGTGGGCTCGGCTGGGGTATCGCCAAGGCGTTGGCGGAGGCGGGCGCGAGCGTCTGCGTCGCGTGTTGGCCGCCTGCGCTCGGGATCTTCGAGACGCTTTTGCGCCGCGGAAAGCTCGAGGCTTCATCGAAGTTCGAGTCGCGCGACGGCTCACTGACCTTCGAGCGCGTTTATCCGCTCGACGCCGAGTACGACCGCGGCGAAGACCTACCCCCAGAGCTGGCGGAGAACAAGCGCTACAAGGACCTGGGCGACGTGAGCGTGGCCGGGCTGCGCGCGCGCTTGGTGCGAGACTTCGGCGAGAACGCGCTCGACGTCGTCGTCCATAGCCTGGCCAACGGGCCGGAAGTGAAGAAGCCGCTGCTCGAGACGAGCCGGCGCGGCTATCTCGCGGCGAGCAGCGCGAGCGCGTACTCGTTCGTCGCGCTCCTGCAGCAGCTCGGCCCGCTCGTGCGCCGCGGCGGCTCCTTCCTCGCGCTCACCTACATCGCGGCCGATCGCGTGGTCCCCGGCTACGGCGGCGGCATGTCGTCGGCCAAGGCGGCGCTCGAGAGCGACACGCGCACGCTCGCGTTCGAAGCCGGGCGCAAGTGGGGCCATCGCGTGAACGTGATCTCGGCCGGACCTTACGCGTCGCGCGCGGCGAGCGCGATCGGCTTCATCGGCGTCATGATCGAGCATTGCCGTAACAACACGCCGCTCCCCGAGCCCATCAACGCGCGCGAAGTCGGCACCGCGGCCGCGTTCTTGTCGAGTCCGCTCGCCAGCGGCGTCACCGGCCACGTGCTCTACGTCGACAAGGGCTATCACGCCATGGGCGCCCCGGCCGATCTGGCCTCGCGCAGCGCCTGAGCGCGGGCGTCAGTCGAAGCCAGGCAGCAGCATGCCGATGTAGTGCGCCGGCTTCCTGACGCCTTGGGCTTCGAACCACTCTTGCGCATGCGCGCGCAGCTCGCGGCCGCGCGCGTTGTCGAGCAGGCGGCCTAGCTGGTAGCGCGCGGCGGCGGCGTAGAGCGTCATCTCGCCCTCGTAGAAGGATGCCTCCGCCTGCTCGAGGCGCTGAATGGCGCGCTCGCGATCGCCGCGCGACGCGTCGACGCCCGCGCGCGCGGCGTGGCCCCATCCAACCGCGTACGGCACCCGCACCGCGGTCAGCTTGGCGCCCGAATCAGCGGCGTCGCGCAACAAGAGCTCGCGCTCGTCGCGATCATTGCGCGCCTGGGCGATGCCGGCGCGCGCGCGCAAATGGCGGAGCGTGTGGCGCAGCGCTGGGATGCGCAACAGGAGCGACTTCGAGAGCAGAGGCCAAGCTGCCATCAGGCGCGAGTAAGGTTTGCCGGTCTGCGCGTACAGCTCGATCTGCGTCATCGCCGCCGTCGAGTACATCTGCAAAAGGTGGAAGCCGCGCGTGTCGGCGTTTGAGAACGCACGCTCGATCAGCCGCACCGCCTCGACCGGCTCGTCGGCCATCAGCAGCGGCTGGAATCCTACGGCCGCGACCAGGTTGAGATACGCGAAGCGCTGACCGTACTCTTCGGCCTCGCGCAGCTCGCGTTGCACGCGCTCGCCGTGCACCTTCAGCTCGCCCAGCATGCAACCGGCCACGAAGCGGACCATGCGCAGCGACGCGACCTCCCAGTCGACGTTGGTGCATTCGCCCTGCAGGATGCGCTCGGCAGCGGCCGCGTGCTCCAGGCTCTCGCGCAGCGAGCCGCGCACGAAGTCGGCGAGCGCGCGCACGGTCAATGTGGCACCGCGCGCCTCGGGATCACCGATCTCGGCGGCGAGCGCGTCGGCGCGGTCGAGCAGGCTGAGCGCGCGCCGGTCGCCGTGCTCGGAGGAGATGACGCGGAGGCCGGCCTCACGCGCCAATGCGCGCGCGACCCGCACCGGATCGCCGAGCTTGAGCGCGAGCAGCAGGTAGCGCGTCTGCGCGTCGGAGCCGCGCGCGGAGTCGATGCTGCCGAGCGCCGCGGCCAGCGAGCCCAGGATGTCGACGCGCATCTGGTCATCGCGGGAGATCTGGCTCACGTCGCGCGGCTCGAAAGAGACGCCGCGCAGCAACAGCTCGAGGCGCTGGCGAAAGAGCGAGAGCAGCGCCGAAGCCTGCGTGCGGGGGAGCTTCATCCCGAGCCGTTCGAGCGCGCTCTCGAGCGTGGTCAGGCCTTCGCGGATCAACCCTGCGCGCAGCAGCTGGTGCGCGGCTTCGCACTCGAGCTCGAGCGCCTCGCCGGCGCTCGCGTGCGGCGCGGCTTCGAAGTAGGCGCGCGCGGCGCGCTCGCTTTGCCCGGCGCTGGCGTAGGCGCGCGCGAGCTGGGTGCGCAGGCTGCGCTCTGCGTCGCCGTTGCTCTGCGCATAGCCGAGCGCCTCGTGATAGAGCTGCACGGCGGCGTCGAACGCCAACAAGTCGCGCGCCTGCTCCGCGGCGCGGACCGTGGCCTGCGCGGCGCGCTCCTCATAGCCTGCGTCGCGCAGGTGCGTCGCCAGCACGTCGGCGGGCGCATGCGGCCAAGCCGAGAGCGCGAGCGCGATCTGGCGGTGGATGCGCCGGCGGTCGACCTTGGCGCGGGTCAGGACGGCGTGGCGCACGAGCGCGTGGCTCGGCGCGTAGGCTTCGCCATCGCCCTCGCGCAAGGTGCGGCCGAGGTTCGCGACCTGCAGCATCGCGCTGTGGCGCGCCGCGCTCTCGAGCGAGAGGCCGGAAGCGTGAGCCGCGACCTCCGGAGGCAGCGGGATGCGCGCGTAGCACAAGGTCGTGAGCAGCTGGCGTGCTTCGAGCGGCAGATGCGTCACGCGCGTCCACAACAGATCGTCGAGCGTGAGTCCGGGCGGCGCCGCCGCGCCCGTGAGCAACACGTGGCGCGCGAGCGCGTCGATGCGCAGCGGGTGGCCGCCCCCGTGACTCGCCACGCGCTCGGCCGCGTTCGCGTCTTCCACGCCTCCCGCCTCGAGCAGCTTCCCCGCGAGCTCGCGCGAGGCGCTCTCGCTGAGCGGCTTCAGGCGCATCAGCGTGACGTGGTCTTGATGCTGGCGCAGCCAGTTGCGAAACGGCGGGTCGGCCGCGCGCAGCTCGCCGTGCACCAGCAGCAGAAGCAGCATGTTCGGCGGTTCACGCGCGCGCAGCAGCTCGTCGAGCACGCTGAGCGCGTCGCTGTCGGCCCACTGCATGTTGTCGAGCGTGACCAGCATCGGCGCGCGCTTGGAGAGATCGGACAAGAGCGTGCGCAGCGCGCGCAGCGCCACGCGCCGCAACGAACGCGGCTCGCGCGGTTCGGGCTCGCGCGCGTCCGGGATGGGCACGCGCAAGAGCGAGGGGAAGAGGCGCGCCAAGAGCGACATAGGGGGCGGCAACAAGGTCGCTACCGCGCTCGCATCTTGCAGGCACAGATAGCGGCTGAGCGCCTCGACCGCGCCGCTCACCCCGCGAAACGCGCGCGGCCCCTCCGGCTCACAGCGGCCGGTCAGGTGCACGAGATGCGGATACTCGTTGCGCAGCTTGCGCGCGAGCTGCGTGGCCACCGTGCGCTTGCCGAGCCCCGCCTCTCCGTAAAGGCAGAGCGCGGAGATCGCGCCGTGACGCGTGCGCTCGAACGCCTCCGCCAACAGGCCGAGCTCGCGCCGGCGACCGAGGAAGGGCGCCGCATCGCCCACCAGCGAGAGCGTCTGGGGCGGGCGCGGCTCACTTTCGTTCACGATGCCCAGACGCGCCCGGATCTCGTCGTAGTCGGGCCGCGCGTCGGGGTCGATCGCCAGGAGCTCGCGGCACAGATCCGCCAGTTCGCGCGCGTAACGGCCGACCGGCAGCGCGGGCGGGCGCTTCTGCTTCTGGTCCACCAGGTCCGCGCCGCTCGCGGCGAACGGCGACACGCCGGTGAGCGCGTAGTACAGCACCGCGCCCACGCTGTACCAGTCGGCGGTCGCGCTCGGGGGCGCGTCTTCCAAGCGTTCCGGCGCCACGAACGGCAGCGCACTCAAGAGCCGCTGGTCGTGCGTGCGCCCGTCGCGCGACCCGGACAGCTCACACTCGAGCAGCACCAGCCGGCCCTGCGGCGTCACTCGGATGTGCTCGGGCTCGATGTTGCCGTGGACGCGGCCGGCGCGATGGAGGGCATGGACGGCGCGCACCAGCTGGGTGAGGGCGCTGCGCAGCCGCAGCTCCGAGAGCTCGCCGCCGCTCGATCTCGCCCCGCGCGGGCGCACGTAGTCGAGCAGCGGCTCGCCCTCGACGAACTCCATCGTGTAGAACCAGAGCCCGTCGACGCAGTCGAGGTCGCCGAGCGAGACCAGGCCCGGGTTGCGGATACCCTTCAGGGCGGCGAAGTCGTGCTTGAGCGACTCTCCGGCGCTGCGCGACACGGTGCGCAAGGTGCGCAGCGCCACGAACGTGCCGCGACTCTCGTCCATGGCTTTGTAGAGCTCGCCCACGGCGCCCACGCCGATGCGGGAAACGATCCGGAAGCGGGGGGTCCCGTGAAACTGCGGCTCGAGCATCGCCACGCGCCGGCATCATACTCGAGCGCCGCCGCGGGCCGAGCCCCCATTCCCCGCGCCGAGCCGCCGATCCTGCGGCGCCCGCGTGAGTCCGCGCAGGCGAAGGCGGTGCGGTCGCTCGCGCGCCGCACGCGTTCGCTATGTCGCGCCGCGCGGAGCGCGCGCCCCATTCAGGTCGGGTCTGCGCCGCGGATCAGCGATCAGCGCTCGTTCAACATGTTGTCCGCGAGCGCGGCGCGCTGGGCGTAGGCGCGGTCGATCGTGGCCTGCAGCGAGACGGCACTTTCGAGCCGCTGCTTCACGATGGACGCGCTGGCAAAGCCGCTCGGCGGCAGCTCCGCCGAACAAGCGCGCAGCCCGTCTCGTAAGATCGCGAAGCGGCGTTCGACGCGCATGTAGGTGGCATAGCCCAGGTACAAACAGCCCAAGAGTGGCACCAGCGGCAGCACGCCGCGCAGGCGTCCGCTCCAACCGAGCAGCACGATCAGCGCGGCCGCAAGCAGCGCCGCGGCCACGACGAGCTGGCGCAGGTGCTCGCGCCACACGAAGGCGCCTACCGGGACGCGCAACGAGGCGCGGATGGCCCGGCAACGGGCGCTCGACTGCAGCTCGTCGTGTGCGTTCTGTACGCTCCGATCGAGCTGCTTGAGCTGGCTCGGACTGGCCGACGCGAAATCGATGCTGGCGAGCTCGGGAAGCACCACCGGCGCGAGCGCCTCGCCTCCCAGGGCACGTTGGCCCGCGTTGGTGAATACATCGCGGCCCTGCTGATTGCGGTAACGATAGACCTGTTGCGGCGCCTGGGGGTTGCTCTGCGCGTGGGCGCGCGCATGGCTCAGGAGCAAGATCAACGGCAGCACAAACCGTAGCCTCACGAACATCGCGCGTACCAGGGTATCAACGAAGGCGTGGGCGGCGGTCGCGAAATTTTGTTTGCACGGGAAATCCCGCAATCCCACGCTCCAAGAACGGGCAGGTCTCCAGATCGGCCCCTTGCGCTCACCGGCTGGTCGTCGTTTGAATGGTGAGATTGTCCATGGCTCGGCTCGCCTCGCTTGTGCGCGCGCGCATTCGCCAGCTCACGGCCGCTTGGCCGGTGCTGACGATGCAGCTCGCCATGGGCGTCATGTTCCTGTGTCTGGCCATCGCGTTCGGCGCGCTGACAGGGGTCGTGGGCGGGGCGGCGTGGATCCTGATCTGGCCGGCGTTCAGCCTGGTGGTGGTCGGGCTCGGATACGTCTGGCTAGGCCCTTCTGTGCTGGGGAAGCAGCCCGATGGGACCCTCGCCTGGTACACGGCGCTGTTGCTGATGCCTTACTTTGGCGCCGCGGAGTTTGCCTGGTACTTGGTGCGCGTGCTCGGGGGCGAGGAGCCGTGGCATGAGGTCTCGCGCGGCCTTTTTCTGGGCCGGCGCGTGCAACATTGGGAGGTCCCGGCGCGCATCGGGCTCGTGCTCGACATGACCGCCGAGTTCGTCGAGCCCGAGGAGCTGCGCACGGGCCGCAAGTACGTATGCGTGCCGACCTTCGACGCCTCGGCGCCCCGCGCGGAGGTCTTGGCCGAGGCGATTTTGGAGATCGCTCCCTACGAGGGGAACATCTACGTCCACTGCGCCGCGGGTCACGGGCGCTCGGCGATGGCGATGGCGGTGCTGATGGTGGCGCGCGGCGTCGCAAGCGACATCGATCACGCGGTCGAGGTGATGCGCGCCGCGCGCTCGAGCGTGAAGCTGCGCACGACGCAGAGGCGTGTCGCGCAGCAAGCGATCGATATCCTGCGCGCTCGCGAAGAGCGCGCTGCGAGCTGCGCGGCGTAGGCACGCGCGCATCGTCTGCACGGCTGCGCAGATCGCGCGTAAGCGTGTTCACGAGCTGCGCGAAGAGTCGTTGGTGAGGGCTCGCGGAGCCTGCTAGTCAGGGAAATGCCGCGCGTACGCGGCGGGCGAAGGCCAGCGCCTTTCGCCTCCAAGGAGAGCTCATGTTCGTCGCGCGCCCGATAGGCTTGTCCGTGAAGCAGCACGCGCCACAAGCCGATCGCAACAAAGGGCCCATCGTCGATGTGCTGAGACGGGTGCTGCCCGACTCGGGCATGGCGCTCGAGGTGGGCAGCGGAACAGGGCAGCATATCGTCCACTTTGCGCGGCAATTTCCAGGGCTCGTGTGGCAGCCCAGCGATTACGACCAGGTCGCGGTCGCGAGCATCGAGAGCTATCAGCGCGAGGCGCGCCTCTCCAACTTGCGCGAGCCGCTGTTGCTCGAGGTACGAAAGCGCATGTGGGGGCATGGGCTACTCGACGCAGTGTTGGCCATCAACCTGGTGCACCTTACGTCTTGGTCTGTATGCGAAGGTCTGTTTGACGGTGCGCGCCGGCACTTACGTCCGCTCGGCGTGCTGTTTTTGTACGGTCCCTTCAAGCAGAGCGGCGGCTTCACCAACCGCGACAATGCGGAGCTCGACCGGGCGCTGCGCAGCCGCAACGCCGATTGGGGCCTGCGCGACATCGAGGCGGTCGTGGCGCTCGGCGCGGCGCGCAACCTCGTCGTCGAGCAGGCCGCGGACCTCCCCGCCGGCCAGCTCGGGGTCGTGTTCCGCAAGCAAGCCGACCACTGAGCGTCTGCCGTCAGTGTTGGGGGCCGTCGTCGGGGATGGTGAGCCAGCGCGCGAGCACGAACAACAGCGCCATGGCGGCGTAGCCGATCGCGAACGGCCAGGCGGGCTGGAGCACCAGGCGCGTGTCGCTGGGTGTAAAGCTGTACGCGTGCATCAGCCCGAGCGCGCTCAAGGCGGCGCTGGCGGCGCACCAGGCGGCGGCCGTATGAAACTTGCGATCGATCACCGCCACGGTCGCGGCGGCTAGCAGCACTGAGGAAAATACGAACCCCTGCTCGAGCGCGAAGGCGCCGTCGATCCAGGTGTCGGTGCGCAGGAACCGCTCGATCAGCGCGGGGCTGAAAGCGGGACCGGCGGGCGTCCCATAGTCGGCTGCGCGCAGACCGGCTTTGGCCAGGAGCGCGCCCCATGCTGCCACGCTGGGCAGAAGTCCCATCACCACCGCCGGGGCGTGCTCGCGCGGCGTGGCCGTAAATGCCTGCGCCGTGATCACGACGCCGATCCAGAGCACGATCGCCATGCCCGCGTCGATCGGCACGAACCACGCGATCTGCGCGACCGTGCCGGTCATGCAGACGAGCGTGACGAACGCGCCGTTGAGCACGGAGTAGCCGGCGCGTGCGCCGAGCGCCTTCCAGCCTGGGTGGCCGATGTAGATCGTGGTCGGAAAGCACGACCCGCATAGCGCGCCCGCCAAGGTGCCGAGACCGTTGATCGCGAGCGCCGGAACGGTCGCGTAGGAATCGCCCGCCGCCTCCGCGCTCTCGATGTTCTGGAGTGAACCGAGCAGATTGAACAGCCCTATCGGCAAGATCACGGACACGTACGTGAGCGCGTCGGGACCGCTGAGCGCCGCGAGCAGCTCGCCGAGCACGGGCACAGGCAGGTTCAGCTGCACGCCGGCGGGGCGCGCGCCGCTCGGCGCCAGGCCGGTCAGCCAGGAGAGCAAGGTCCCGAGCAGCACGGCGATGAAACCGGACGGCAGCCCGCCGCGAAAACGTACGCGCCCGAAGTAGGTGAGCATGACCACCGCGAGCGTGCTCAAACCGACGATCGGCCGCGCAAACGTGCGCAGCAGGAAGCCGAGCGAGATGAAGCCGAGTGCGATGCCGGCGAGCGTCGACAGCAGGGCCGCGCGCGGCGTGATCTTGCGCAGGCGCTCGGCCACGAACGCACCCGAGAGCTCGATCAGACCCGAGCCAAAGCAGGCCACGAGCCCGGCGCGAAATGCCGCGCGCGCTGGATCCGCCGCGCCCTGCGCGGCGAGCTTCGCCGGCAGCATGACCAAGAACACGAAGCCGAAGATCGAGACCGTGTTGATGCCGTAGGGCAGGGCGCACACGTCCGCGCGCTGCTCGCGCCGGCCGAGGCGCACGGCTTCCCGTGCGTAGTAGAGGTTGCCGATCAGCACGGCGATGGCGGTGCCAGGCAGGATGTGGCCGTGGATGAGCTCCGCGTCGAAGCCCAGCACGAAGCGGCACAGCGCGTCGATCAAGAGCAGCTGGACCAAGTTGTCGAGGGCGAGGCCGAAGAATCCGTCGACGTCGGTGCGGACGAACCAGCGCATCGAGCGCTCCTCTTATCACGGTCTCAGCCGCCGGCCGCTCCGCAGAGGTCGCGAGCTGTGGCGCTCCGGGCGCCCGCGGCACATCGACGGCGGTCTGCCGAACGAAGTTGCTCGCCGGTTTCAGGCGTGTGCGGCGTGCTCGCTGGGCATCTCGAGGAAGCTCTCGATCTCCCCGCGGCGCGCGAGGGTGTCGCGGTGGCCGAGCTCGATCAGCCTGCCCACGTAGGCAGGCTGGAAGGCCAGATAGGAAAGCAGGTCCCAACCCTCTCCGCCGGTCGCGCCGATGCCGCGCAGCAGGTGGCGCAGCATGGCAGGAAAGCGCCGATACTCGTCCGCCGCCAGTCCGCCCAAGTCCTGCGAGGGGCGTAGCACCAAGGCGGGAATGCGCCGCAGGCGGTCCGCGTCTTCGCGGCGCGCGCCTTCCGGAATGAACGCGAGCGTGCGGTTCACGCGTTGAAGCCGTGCGACGTCATCGTCGAGCGCGTCGAGCAAGAGCGCGTTGAGCAGCACACCGCTGATCTGCGCGGCGCTGACGCGGTCGGCGCGGAGCTCGCGGTTGAGGGAGATCGTGTCCGAGGGCGGGCGAAAGAAACGGATGCCGATCGCCAAGATCTTACTCGCGCCTAGATGGATCGCCGGGCTGAGCGGCGCGGCCATGCGCAGGCCGCCGTCGCCGAATGGTCTGCCGCCGATCCACACGGGCGGGAAGAACACGGGGATCGCGGCCGACGCCAGGACGTGATCGACGCTGAGCGCCTCGCGAAAGGCCACGCGGCCGTTGCGCAACCACGGCTGTAGGTCGGGCGCCCCGTCGTAGAAGATGACGGTGCTCCCCGTCAGATAGTTGGTGGCGGACACCGCCACGCCTCGCAACACGCCTGCGCTGAACTGCCCCGACAGGCGCTCGACCTCGAGTTTGCGGCAGAGGAGCTCACGGAGCGGCGAGGTATCGAGCAAGTGGTTCGCGCGACTCCGGCCGAGCAGGCCGCCCGTGCTGAGATCTTTGAGCCAGCGCGCGCTCAGGCTGGTGAGCCGCGGGATATCCGTGCGATACACGGCCGCCTGGGTCAGCGACAGCCAGGTATCGGTCAGGCGCCGGATCGCTTCGGGAAAGTCGTCGGCGCGACAAGCGAGCGCCGTACTGTTGATCGCCCCGGCCGAGACGCCCGCGAAGATGTTGAATGGCGAGCGGGTGGTGCCGACAATTTCGCCGAGCGCGCGCACCGCACCCACCTGATAAGCGGCGCGCGCGCCGCCGCCGCTCAGGACCAGAGCCATGTTCGCCATAGGCAGAAGCTACCAGGAAGCGCGCGCGCTGGCCGCGATCCGCCGACTCCCGCTCGCCCGAGCGGCAAGCGCGCTTTCCCTTCGCGGTCGGTGCGCGCAGGGAGCACCGTCGTGTGTCATCGGGCGTTACCAGGACCGCACGGAGTCGGGGCGGCGCCTCCCGCCGCGAAGGCGGGGCACGCGAGCACGGGCAGGCGCGGGTACTTCGCCAGCCGCGGGTCGTCGCGCGCCGCGCCGCACAGGGAAAAGCGCGAGCCTCGTTCGCTCGTAATCACGCGCGCGTGGCGGCAGTCCGCGCAAAGTCCTACTCGGCTGTCCACCGGGATCACGCTACCATAGGCGTGTGGCCCACTTCGTGTTCGTGTACGGGACCCTGATGAAGGGCGAGCTCCACCACACCACGATCGCGCACGCGCGCTTCGTGCGCCGAGCCGAGACGCAGCCCGGCTACGAG
>CAZYWR010000033.1:0-5840 GCA_964651185.1 uncultured Polyangiales bacterium | reverse complement strand
GCTCGCGAAATCCGCGCGGCAACTCGAGCCAGCTCGCGCGCCGTCCAGACGATTGGAGCTGCCCCGAGCCGTCGAAGCGGTCATCGCGCGGCGCGCTCTCGACCGCGCGCGCTCTCTGCGGAGGCGGCGGCGAGGCGGCTTGCGGCTGCGTGCCGCCCGACGAGCATGCCCACAAGCTCGCGGCGAGCAGGTTCGCGAGGCGCTGCGCGCTCGGTCTGCCGACCTTCCACGCCGCCCGAAAGCGTTCGTAGAGCCCACGCGGGTCTGCGCGCTGCGCGTGCGTCATTCGATCGAGCTCGCCCATCCTACCGACCGTGCGACGTTGGGTGTCGCCAGCGTGCGCTGCAGCACCTGCTGGCCTTGGCCCGAAACGTTGCCGGGGTTCGACCCCGCGATCTCGGCGCCTCCGGTGCCCGCGACCATCGCGCGCAGCTGATAGCTGCCGCCGCCCGTCTGACCCGTCTGGGTCCAGCGCCCGGGGCCCATGCCCGTCGGATCGTTCTGCGCCGTACCCTGGATGCACACCGGATCGCGCGCGATCGACAGGCCCAAAATCAGGCTGTTCGGCGTGCTGCTCGGCGTGTACCAGAGCACCGCGCTCCCATTTTCCGCGGTCAGGCGCGCCACCGGCAGGTTGGAGCTCTGCTTCGCGCGAATGTCGGCGCCCACGATGCGGCTCGTGCCGAGCTGGCAGGCGTCGGTCGTGCCGCCGGCCGGTCCTTTGAAGGTCGCGAAGTACACGGCGTCGTCCAACATCGCCAGCGGCCCGGTGACCGACTCGCCCTGATCGAGCTGCAGCACCCAGTTCGCCACGATGTTGGTGCTGGTGGCGGCCGCGAGCTCGCCGTCGCTCGCGTAACTCCGGATCTCCGTCAACGAAGCCACGCGATTCGGCACGTTGTCGACCAAGTTGTCGACGTCGCCGGTGCCGAACACGATAGTAAGGTTTCCGGTCTTGGTATCGCGCGCGATGAGCGGCGCGTAAGGTGCCACGCGGCCGGCCTTGTAGGTCGGCGACGGCACCGTCACCTGCGTGCCGGTAAAGTCGTAGGCGCTGCCCGCGAACAGATCCCACAGCGGCATCACGCGCCACACGCTCGGGTCGCTGTTCACCATCGACAGGCGCCACAGCACGCCGTCCGCATCGGTCATGTACGCGGCGCGCGAGAGCGCGAGCCCTTGCCCGTCGACGGCGACTCCGCCCGTGAGCGGCGACGGGAAGTGGCGCGCGTCGAACTCTTGCACGAGCTCACCCGTCTGCAGGTCCACCACGTCCAAGGTGCGACCGCGCACGTTCCAGCAGCGCACCTTGTCGCGCCCGCCCGGCGCCTGACCGCGGCTGTCGACGTTCACGGTGCAGCCCGTGCCGTTCGCGTCGGTCCCCGCCGAACCGTCGCCGCCCGGCAGGATCGCCACGGCCCGGATCTGCAGCTGGTTCTGCCACATCAGCTTAACCTGCGCGATCGCGGGCGCGCCCAACGTCTCGCCCAAGTAGCCGAACGAGCGCTGCCACAGGAAGGTCGGGCTCTCCGGATAGGTCACGTCCAACGCGACGAAAGCCGGCGTGCCGCGCAGCGCCGCCACGAGCACGGTGCGGACCGACGAAGATGTGCCGCTCATCGCGCGCGACATGATCACGTCTTTCACCACCGGGGTGCCGTCGAACATGAACTGATGCGTGGGCCGCACCATGGTCGCCATCTTGTCGAACAGCGCCGGCGGCACGAACCCCCAGAATTCGTAGCCCGGTGCGTAAGTCTGGCCGTTCTTATCCTTCCACGTGTCGAGGTTGAACGCGTGCAGGATGCCGTCGTTCGTGCCCACGAACACGACGCCGGGCCGGCCGATGGTCGGATCGTACTGGCTGTTCCCCTGGGTGATGAAGCTCTTGTAGTAGCTGACGATCTGCGGGTCGGAGTTGTTGAGCAGGTCGCTGTTCGGGAAGATCGGCGGCAGCGCGACGGGGTTGGAGTGATAGATGTCGCCGAGCCGGTGCGTCTGCCGATATCCGCTCGCGCCGCGCAGGTAATCGTCGATCGCGTCGCGGTCCGCGGTCTCCGCGGCGACGCCGTTCCCGTTCGCGTCGCCGAAGTAGAGCGACGAGATGTTCTTGTCGAAGGTCGCTTGTGTCAGCTGGTACTCGGTGGTCGCCTGAATGCTGCTCAAGGTCGTATCGGCGGGCGCCGTGGTCGTGAACGCTGTGGCATCCGGGCGCTTGGTGTTGGTCTTCGCGGTCGTAGCGCTGATGCCCACCGGGGTCGCCGCGCTCACGAACAAGCTCCCGCGGATGTTCGCGACGAGCGGCTTCGCCGTGTTGAGCTGGCGAGAAGACTGGCTGTTGAGCGTCACGTGGAACATGTCGTTCTGACTGGAGTCCAGGCTCTGCGCCGCGGGCGTGGCTCCGCTGCAGGTGATGCGCTGCCGATACAGCCGTCCCTCCCAGGGCTGATCGTCGCTCGCGCCGATCTTGAAGCCGGCGCTGATGTCGAACTGCTTGCCGCCCAAGAGCACCGGCAGTCCGGTGTTGATGACGACCGGCACCGAGCGCGAGGTGGCCTTCGGCTGGGCGAGCTGCATCAGCGAATCGAGCTGGGTGCGCAGCGACGCGGGCGTGACGGCCGTGAAGGCGTCCTTGCCGCCGCCGCTCTGCGCGATCAGGTTGAGCTTTGCGAGCGCGGCCGTGTCGTTCACGTTGAAGGCCAACACCCACAAGCTGTTGAGCAGCTGCGAGCTGCGCAGGTCGGCCGCGATGTTCTCCTCTTTGTCGTACGGACAGACGCACGGCGTGTTGGGGCCGCAGGCGTTGCTGCCTTGCGCGTCGCAGTTGAAGGGCGTGCCCCGGAACAGCGCGTCGGGTGCGCCGTCCGTAAGCAGCACTGCATAGCGCTGCCGGCACGAAGCGTAAGGATCCGAGCCGCTCTTGATATCGGTGTCGTTCTGCAGATAGTAGCGCAGGTCATCGAGCATCCCCGCGATCGGCGTGCCGCCGTAGGGGCGCACCTGCAGGAGCGCGCTCTGGATCTGTCCGTTCACGGTCTGCACGTCCGTGCCGCTGTCGCTCAGCCCGACCGAGATCAGCGATCCCGCGGTCGCGCCATTGGCGCGCGCGCCGGCGTTCACGCCGTAAGGCGACGTGCAGCCGGGGAACAACAGCTGCTTCCAGCCGGTCGAGCTGCCCGGGTACGAGTACATGCCCTGCAGGCCATTGATCTGCGTCTGCAAGGTGCTGTCGGACGCGTAGCTCGCGTAGGGGACCAACGTGGCGCCGTTGACCGTGGTCAACACGCCGTCGAACGTCATCAGCCCGAACTTGAGCAGGTTCTTGTACGTGTCGAGCACGCCATCGGTGGTCTGCGTGGCGCTGGTCGTGAAGTCGTAATGCGGCAGGAAGTAGTCTTGGTCGAACTGGCCCGTGTACGTCGAGCGGTCCACGCGCGTGCAGCGGAAGTTGTTGAAGCTGCCGGTCAAGGCCTCCAACGTGATCGCCCAGCGGTTCTTCTGGTTCACGTCCGAGGCGGTGTTCGTGCAGGTCGGGTTGCAGTCCACGCAGCCGGGCTGGTCGGGCAGCCGCTCCATGGAGCCGGAGGTGTCGACCAGGAGCATCATCACCGGCTTGATCGGCTGGATGTCCGCGAGCCCGGACTGCGCGCGCGCGGTCGAGCCGAACGCGAGGGCGAGGAGCGCGACGAAAAGAACCAGCTGAATACGTCGCATGAACGGCTTTACCTCACGTCGAAAAAGGCACGCGTGGCGCTGATGCTCTCGAAGTTGCCGCGCGCGGTGCTCGTGGCGGTCGTGTCGTACGAGAGATCCCCATACGTCGACACGATCAGGCGGTAGTGCTCGCGCGTCTCGCCCGGGGTCGGTACCTGCCACTTCTCCATCACGGTCATGAAGTCGGGGCGAAAGGAGCTGGCGGTTCCGCCCGCCGCGAGCGCGGAGTCAGCGGGGATGATGGTGTTCGGGAACGCATTCCCCGTCAGGTCGCTCGGGCCGAGCTGATACACGATCTCGCCCGGACCCAAGCTGGGATCGGGGTAGCTAGGGAGCGCGAATTTGTCGCGCAGGGTGCTCGTCAGGTTGTCGTTCGCGCGCTTGAGATCGGTGCAACCGGTGGTCGTGAGCTGGTAACAGAACTCGAGCACGCCGATGGTCGCGGCCTCGGCCACGAACTTGGTGCGGATCGCCTGATGCAAGGAGCCGGCGGCGCGCTGCTCGAACTGCGTGCTGTGCACCGCGTACGCGGCCGTGCTGGTCGCCATCATCAGCACCAGCAGCACGATCAAGAGCGCGGCGCCCTCGCGGCTTTTGCGGGCATCGCGGCGGTGTCGGACGGTTCTTGGGGGCGAGGACATGGGGGCGTTCACAGGTTCTGCAGGAAGATTTCGGAGCGGAGGGTACGCACGCGCGCGTTGCCGACGGGCGTCGTGGCCGACGGGTCGATCACCGAGAACGTCAGCAAGGGGCTGTTGAGCAGACCGGCGGCGTTGAACTGCGCGCGCGCGAGCCTGGGAAGGTTGGGGTCCGCCTCGGCCGAGCGCGAGCTCAAGGTCACGATCAGCGAGCGAAAGCGTTCGGGGTTGTTGGTCGACTGCGTCGTCATGTCGGCGCCCATCACGTAGGCCCAGGCGGGCGCGACGTTCGGCGCGTTCGTGGTGACCACGGCGTCGACCGCGAACTCGACCGCGTAGTCGAGCACCACGCGCGAGCTGTTGGCGACCAGGCTGCCGTCGGAGTCTTTCAGCTCGCGGCGTATCAGCAGCGTGCGGCGCGACCCGAGCGTAGGGGAAACCGGCTTCAGGCGCGTCAGATCGGCCGCGCCATCCGACTCGAGCGCGTAGCGCACGCGCATCACCGGCGCGACCGCCGTCCAGTGCGTCCCGTCGAAACACGAGGGCAGGCTGGCGACGGTCACGTTGGGTGTGGCGGCCGTGCTGTCGACGTTGGTGATGTCGCGAAAGAAGAAACGACCCTCGTGCTCGATCCGCAGCATGCGGTTGGTGTTGAACGTGTTCGCGAAGCGTGTCGCGTTGTAGGTGGCCGTGCCGCCGGCCGTGAAGTCGAAGAAGCTGCGGCGAAAGCTCTCGCTGTTGGGCTGGAAGTAGATGGTCGTGCTCGTGGTCCGCGTCGGATCGGCCAGGTAGGCGTCCGAGGTGGCGTAGTTGCCCCACAGGGTCACCAGGTCGGCGCGGGTCTGATTGGTGGTCGTGGACAGCAGCGTCTGCACGTCGGCGGCGGTGCTGACCGCCGTTCCGTAGCTCCCGTCGGCCGTGACCGAGAGCGCCTGCATCGCGCGCGGCGCCATCGTGGTATCGCCGGGGATGGTGCCCGAGCAGTCCGGCAAGAGCGCGCTGTTCGGTGTGTGCAGATAGCCCGCACGCGCGAAGTCGCGGCGGATCTGCTCGATGGCCGAGCGCAGCGACATCTGGGCCTCGGACACGCGCAGCTGCTCGCCGAACATGCGCGAGGAGACGCCGTTCAGGTAATACACACCCGCCACGGCGAACGAGCCGGCGAGGAGCGCGATCATGAGCTCCTCCAACGTGAAGCCGGCCTCCCGCTTCATGGCCATCCGGGCGCCCTCCAGCTGACCACCGTCGAAAGGTAAGTCTTACGGAGCCGCACAAGCTGCACCTGCGCGTCGGTCAACGCCGCGGTCAAGCAGGCCGGGTCCATGCGGTTGACGTCCTCGCTGCGCCGATGCCACCAGACGCGTAGATCCGCGCGCAGCGCGTTGGCGTCGCTGGTGACGCTAGTGGTCTGCGTCAGCGGGTTGTACGCGTGCACGACCGTCAGACTGAGGTTCACGCAGTAACGGATCTGCGCCACCACCGTCGTGT
>CAZYWR010000032.1:0-3896 GCA_964651185.1 uncultured Polyangiales bacterium | reverse complement strand
CGAGCCCGAGCACCGCGCGCACGAGCTCCTGGATGGCGAAGTACGGGATCGTGCGTCCTTGCGGCGAGCAGGAGGCCAAATAAAAGCCCACGTCGTGTCCGGCGTGGCGCAGCCGCCGCTCGATCTCCACGATGAGGCGCGACTTCCCGATGCCGGCCTCGCCCTGGATGCCGAGCACGCGCAGCTCGGCGCGGTTGGCGACCGCGAACACCTCGCCTATCGCGCGCAGCTCCTCGCGGCGGCCGATGAACTTGCCGAGGCCTTCATCCGGCCGCCGCTCGCGCGCGATGGCGCGCACCCCGTGTGCATGGGCCGCCGCGAGCTCGTAGCGCTCGCCCAAGAGCGCTGCGGCGCTCGGCGACGCGAGCACCTCGCCCTTGCGCGCGCGCTTGAGCCAGCGCGCCGCCTCCGCTTGCAGCGCCTCCTGCGAGGCCTGGTCGGCGTGTCCCTCCGGGTCGAGCAGGACGCGGCCGCTGTGTACGACGACGCGCAGCTTCTCGTTGGGGCGCGCGCGCACGAGCGAGAGCGCGCAACGCGCCGCAGCCTGCAGGTCGCGCCCCGCGCTTTCGCCCAGCCCGAACAGCAAAAGTCCCGTCGGTCCGCTCGCCGCCTCGCCGCCGAAGCGCGCGGCCCACGCCCCGAGCTCGCCGAGCTCGATGCCCTCGGCGACGAGCACGCTGACGTCGCGCCACTCCGCCCGCGGCGGGAAGCTCGAGCGCTGCACCTCCGCGAAGGCGTCGAGCGTACGCGCCAGAAAACTCTCCGCGGGCGCAGGCAGCGCGACGTTGGCTTGGGTCGGTTGATCGCCGAAGATCTCCTCGAGCCCGCTGATCGGGCCGAGCACCTCCTGGGCGCTCACGCCGCCGGCGCTGCTCGCCAGCTGCTCGAGCCAGCGCGCCAGCTCGAGCGCGCCTACGCGCCGGCCGCTCTCGTACAGCAGCTCGATCAAAGCTTCGTACAGCTCGCCCGCGTTGGCATAGCGATCCGCCGCGGCCGGCGCGACCGCACGCGCGATGATCGCGCGCAGCGCCGGTGACGCGGGCAGACGCGTGAGCTCGAGCGCAGCGCCCTGGCGTGCCCGCGCGAGCGTCTCCTCTGTGCTCTCGAAGTCGAGTACGCGCGCGCCCGCCAGCGCCTCGTACAGGATGATCCCGAGCGCGTAGACATCGCTGCGCGCATCCAGCGGCTCGCCCCGCACCTGCTCGGGCGCGAGATAGGCGAACTTGGCCGCCGGCAGCTCCTTCAGCCCGACCACGCTCTCGCGGGCGCGCGCCATGCCGAAGTCGGTGAGCTTGACCTCGCCCTCATAGCTGAGAAGCACGTTCTCGGGCGACACGTCCCGATGCACGATGTGGAGCGGCACGAGCTCGGCATCCCGCCGGCGGTGCGCATAATCGAGGCCCTTGGCGAGCTCGCTGACGATGTAGACCGCGAGCTCGTCGGGGATCGCGCACTGCTTGCGCCGGCACCAGGCGAGCGCCGCGCCCAGATCCGGCCCGCGCACGTACTCCATGGCGATGAAATAGGTGCCGTCGACGTGCCCGAGATCGAACACCTGGGCGATGTTCGAGTGCGTGAGCATGACCGCGATCTTGGTCTGTTCGATGAACGGCTCGACGAAGCGCGGCTCCGCGCTGAGCGCGGGCAGGATACGCTTGATGACGAGGACTTTCTCGAATCCCTCCACGCCGTGCGAACGCGCCTTCCAGACCTCCGCCATACTGCCCTTGGCCAGGCGCGTCAGGAGCTGGTATTTGCCGTAGACGAGGGGAGCGTTTTCCACTGGGCTGGTCTCAGCTGACAGCCGAGACCGCCATTGTACACGCACTTTCCCCCGCTCATGCTACCGCCAGGTTACCCGCCGAAGCCGGACCCTTCGCTTCAGGACGCCACCGCCTGCCCGGCTGCCGGCTCGAACTGCAGCTCGTACAGGCGTGCGTACACCCCGCCGAGGGCCAGGAGCTCGGTGTGCGTGCCCTGCTCCACGATTTGCCCGCGATGAAAGACCAGGATGCGGTCCACCTGCCGGATGGTCGAGAGGCGGTGAGCGATGGCGATGGCCGTGCGGCCGTGCAGGAGCTCGTCGACCGCGTGCTGCAGGCGCGCCTCGGTTTCGCTGTCGATGTTCGCCGTCGCTTCATCGAGGATCAACAGCTCCGGATCGCGGTAGAGGGCGCGCGCAAAAGAGATGAGCTGCCGCTCGCCGGCGCTCAGGTTGGCGCCGCGTTCGGCGATCTGCAGCGCGAGCCCGCCGCGCGCTGCGAACAGCGGCGCCGCCCCCACACGCTGCAGGGCGGCCTCCGCGCGCAGCGGATCGGGCTTGGCGACCCCGAGCGCCACGTTCGAGAGCAGGTCCCCGGCGAACAGGAACACGTCCTGCTGCACGACCGCGAGCCGGGCGCGCAGCGCCTCGCGCGGATAGGCACGCACGTCGCACCCGTGCACGCGCACGCTCCCGCGCTCCACGTCGTAAAAACGCTGGATCAGCGCGGTCACGGTGGTCTTGCCGGCGCCCGTCGCGCCCACGATGGCCACGCGCTCGCCGCGCCGGATCGCGAACGACACGCGATCGAGCACCGGCGGCCCAGCCTCCTTGTAGCGGAAGGTCACGTCCTCGAACGCGACGGCTGCCTCGAATGGCGCGCGCGCAGGTGGCGATGCCTGCCCCTCCTTGGCCGGCCGGGAAGCCGGAGCTGCGCTCGACGCCAGGTCCGTGTCCTGCGCGAGCCCCGCTTCTGCCGAGCCGTCCGCAGCGGCGACCACCGAATCTGCGCCCCCGAGAGGTGCGTCGAAATCGCGCACGGACAGGAGCCCGAACACGCGCTCGGCCGAGGCGAATGCGCTCTGGATCATCGTGTACTTCGTGCTGAGGTCGCGCACGGGCACGAAGAACTGCTGGATGCAGGCGTAGAACGCCACGAACGTGCCCTTCTGTCGCTCCGCGGCCAGCGCGTCGCCGAGCAGGTCGAGGCGCTTGGCCGCGTACCACAGCACCAGCGCGATACAGACCGTCGAGAGCGCGTCCACCGCCGAGAACATGAGCGCGTCGGTGCGGATGGAGACGCGGTTGGCATCGCGATATGCCGCATTGATCTCAGCGTAAGCCCCGCTGCACTCGCGCTCGCGCGAGAACGCCTGCACCACCTGGATGCCCTGCACCTGCTCGTTGAGAAAGGCGTTGAGCTGGGCGGTGCGGGCGCGGATCAGGCGCTGGGCGCTGCGCAGCCGCCGGCGGATGAACTCGACCGCGAGCACGAGCGGCGGGAAGATGGTGAAGGCCATCCACGACAGCCGCACGTCGATCGTCAGCATGGTGACCACGATGCCGATCAAGAGCAGCAGGTCGCCGAGCGCCGTGACCGCGCCGCTCGCGAACAGCTCGCCCATGGCGTCGATGTCGTTGGTCACGCGGGTCACGATGCGGCCGACGGGCGTGCGATCGAAGTAGCGGATCGACAGCCGCTGAACGTGCGCGAATACGGCGCGCCGCAGCTCCGCCATGGTGCGCTGGCCGGCGAGCTGCATCGCGTACGTCTCGGCAAAGCTGGCCGCGAAGCGCACGAGAATGACGAGCCCGTAGAGGGCCGTCACGGCCGCGAGCGCGCCAGCCTGTCCGCCAAAGCCCGTCGCGTCGATCGCGCGGCGCAGGAGCAGCGGCTGCACGCCCGAGGCCGCGGCGCCCATCGGCATCAGCGCCAGCGCGAGCGCGTACAGGCGCCGGTATGGCCGGGCATACGGCCACAAGTCGCGCAGCATCCGCCAGTCCACCGTTTGCGAGGCGATGGGGCTCTCCTCGTGGAACTGCGCGAGCAGGCGCTCGGCGCGCGCGCCTGACTTCGGCGGGTCGATGCGGGCGGGCGTCTCGCTCATAGCGCGGCGAGCTCCTGCTCGAGGCT